>DASUBD010000114.1:0-13643 GCA_035763445.1 Candidatus Angelobacter sp. | reverse complement strand
ACCATCATCATGGTGACGCATGATCCCATGGTTGCCCACCTGGCTGACCGGCTGCTGGAACTTCATCACGGCAAAATCGCTTCACAAGAGGAGTTCATTGTGAACGATGAAGAGCAGTTCGATGAAGTGCTGGAAGAGCTTTGGGTGCTGGCGGAAAACGGCGAGCCGGCGGAGCTGGGCCGCGTGGAAGTGGAAGGAGCGTTGCCGATGCCACTGGCCATTGAGCGCATGCAGAACATGGGCCTGGTGGACCTGGAAGCGCACACGGAGGCGCCACACGCGCACAAGCTGGTGCTGAACCGCTGCCACGTGGCGTTCCGTCCGCCCACGGATTCTCTGGAGCATGGCGAACAGATGATCATCTTCACAGAGAAAGGCCGGCGGCGGGCGGAAGATATCATTCGCCGGCACCGGCTGGCAGAAAGACTTTTCACCCAGACGTTTCAGGTAGAAGACGAAAGAGAAATCGCCGAGCAGGCGTGCAAGTTTGAACATATCCTGTCCCCCGAAGCGACAGACCGCATCTGCACCTTCCTGGGACATCCGCGTACCTGCCCCCATGGCAGCCCCATCCCCGCCGGGCCTTGCTGCCTGGCTGCCAAGTCGGCCATCCGCAGTGAAAATGTGTTCGTGGAGAAAGAGTAAGTTTCTACCACGGATGGACGCGGATGAGGGTGGACTTGCAGAGAATTGGGAGCGAATTAACGCGAATGTCACGAATTCCCAAAATGCCAAAAGTACCAAATTTGAAAATTGAAAGGCGGGCTATTTCTCTGGAATAACAGCCACAGCCTCAACTTCGACCAAAAATTCCGGCCGAAACAATCGCGACACTTGAACGGCGGTACTTGCCGGTGGATGGGTCAAGTTCACATATTTGTCACGTATCTCCTTGAAGTGAGCCAGGTGAGACAAATCTACAAAATAGCTGTTCAGCTTAATCACGTCATTAAAGCTTCCTCCTAAAGCCTCAACCGCAGCCTTGAGATTTTCAAAAACTTGTTGAAGCTGCGCCCGGCAGTCATCCTTCCCTGCGACGTTCCCGGATTGGTCAAGTGCGACCTGGCCAGAGATAAATACCACCGCCGCGTGAGCCACGCGCGCCAGCTGTGAATAGCCGACGGGCCTGGGCATGTTGTCAGGGTTGAGCAATTGGAAACTGGTTTTATTCGGCATTGGCTGTCCTCCGCTCTGTTCTTGTGGTTTGTACTTCAGGCGTGCATGGAGCATGCCTGTGTCAGCAGTTTGCAATGCGGCGTTTGATTCGTCCAATCGATTGATGATATGGTTGCGATTCATGCCATGAATTTAGCCGCGATCGACCTGAACCTGCTGGTAGCGCTAGACGCCCTGATTGCCGAAGTGCACGTGGGCCGCGCTGCGCACAAAATCGGACTTTCCCAACCCGCAGCCAGCCATGCGTTGAATCGTCTCAGGGACCTCCTGGGAGATCCCTTGCTGGTGCGCGTTGGCTCACGGATGGAACTGACGCCCCGAGCAATGGCGGTACGAGACTCATTGCCCGAAGTCCTGCGGCGAGTTCACACGCTTTTAGTTCCTGATTCCTTTGAGCCCGCAACAAGTACCCGCCGCTTCTCAGTGATGATGCAGGACCATGTTGCCCACCTTATAGTGCCCGCTCTTGTGAAGCACATTCGTTCCGCCGCGCCGGGAGTGACGTTGGATGTTCTGCCCTGGCAGAACCCCTCGTCGATGAAACCGGAGCGGGCGCGCAGCATCGATATGCTGATTTCCTGCTCCAGCAATGAGATCGCTGGATTTGAGCGCGAGACCCTGTTCACGGACACGGAAGTTACAGTGGTGCGCAAAGCACACCCGGCCGCTGCAAGGATTAAGAACCTGCGCAGGTTTCTTGGTTCCAACCACGTGGCGGTTGTGGGCAAAGGGATGGCAGAAGATCCGGTCGACAGCTGGCTTCGGCAGGAGGGGCTGGTCAGGAACGTTGTGCTGCGGGTTCCCAGCTACTTGCAGGCGCTGCAAGCTGTGGCTCTATCTGACCTGATCGCGCTGGTGCCCAGGCGTCTGGCGGAATCACTGGCGAAACCGTTATCCCTGGCGGTGCTCGCAGCTCCTGTAGATCCCGGAGAGTATCAGGAATATCTGTTTCATCCTCTCAGGACTGCCCATGATCCTGCATCAAAGTGGTTGCGAGAGCTTGCGCTGGCAATTGGCGCCGAGGTCGAGCGGGGACAGCGGCAAGCCGCATCACGGAAGATTTGGCCCCGAATCAACGCGAATAAAGAATTGCCAATTGCCAAAATCGCCGGAATTCAAAGCGGAACTCGACCACTAGCGTCCAGCCACTAGCTGTTAGTCAAACTGAATTCTCACCGCGGAACCACGCGGATGAGCGCGGATTTGCAGAGGGATTGGCCGCGAATTGACGCGAATATCACGAATTGCCTTGATTTCCGGGAGATTAATCGTCCTTGCGACTTGCCGGAACTCACCAATCGGTTGCCATTCGACAAGTATTGTGAGAGGAGCCGCTATTTTGCACCTTGCGGCGTTGATCTTCGCAGCAAGGGAGTAAAGGTGATCCCCACCAACAACCCCTCGGGCCCGAGGAACCGGCTAACGGTCTGGCCCCATGGCTCGGTTTTGTTCCTGACGAGCATGCGATAGCCCTGCGATTCCAACTCTGCAGTAGCCCGTTCTACATCGTCGACATCAAATTCAAGCCAGGCTTGCGGCGCAGGGAGTTCCCCTGGCCAGGAATCTTTGCCGAAGCAGGACTGCGCTGCCTGCCAAAGCGGCCACAGCGCGAAAGTCTTTGCGCCTTTCATTGCTTCCGTATGGAGATACCCGTCACTCTCCTCTTTAAAGCTAATACCGAGGATCTGGCGGTATAACCGGCTGCTAGTGCTTGCCTCATGGACAATGGGACCAAAACCAGCGATAAACAAGACGTTGACGCCTCCGATTTGTTGCATGGGGATCTCCTGTAGACAGTTGACTCCAACCTCCCGCTCAGAGTTGCCCCAGGGAAAACAGATGTTGAGGGTCGCTTGCCCTGGATACAAAGCGTGGCGACCAAACAAAATCATTTATCGCAACGGGCGCGAAGGTCGCGAACGGAAGAAAGAGACTTAACCCCAGAGAGTGCAGAGGAAATGGAAAGGTTGGCGGGGACAAAGAACGGGTTGAGACTCCCTGCGTCAGCATGGCGGAGGAAACATTCTCGGGATCTCTCCACTCCTCCTCAGTCACGCTGCTCCCTCGGAGTCCGTCGAGATGACAGTGGTTGACGGTATGGATCTTTGGCAACGGATAGCTCCGTGCCATGAGATTAGATTGCCTATAAGAGCAAGGCATTTACCGCAACGGAGGAGGGGGCTGCCCCGCAATGGGCCAATACTTCTCGCAATCGGCGCTGGCGACCAAAAGATTGTTTTTTGGCCTGCTTCCTATTGCCAGGTTATAGGAGTCCAAGATAAGATGACAGGCTCCTATAACTTACTTATATGAACGAACAGAACCGAAAATCGGACGTGTGGCAGGGGACGATGGCGCTGATGATCCTGAAGACTCTGGAGAGCATGGGGCCATTGCACGGATACGGGATTGCCCGGCGCATTGAGCAGATCAGCGGCGACCGGCTGTCATTGAACTACGGCAGCGTGTATCCGGCGCTGTTGCGGCTTGAGCAGGAAAAGGCCATTACGTCCGAGTGGGGAACATCAGAGAACAATCGCAAAGCCAAGTATTACCGGCTGACAGCCGCGGGGCGGCGCCGGCTCAGACAGGAAACCGAGGACTGGGCCGAGGCCTCATCGATTGTGGCGCGCTTTCTCAAAGCGAAGGAGTGGGCATGAAAACGTTATGGGCATGGTGGGCACGGTTGGGCGGGCTCTTCAGCAGAAACCGGCGCGAACGGGAGATGGCAGACGAGTTCAGTTCACACTTCGAGATGCACGTTGCAGACAACATTCGTGCCGGCATGAAGCCGGAAGAAGCCCAGCGAGAAGCCATGCTGAAGTTCGGCAGCATGGAAGCAGCGAGGGAGTCAGTGCGCGAAGTGGCGCGGCCGCTGTGGATTGAAACGACATTTCAGGACCTGCGTTACGCGCTGCGCAACTTGCGGCTGAACCCGGGCTTTGCGACGGCGGGCGTTCTCTCACTGGCCCTGGGGATCGGCGCGAGCGTGGCCATCTACACCGTGGTGGACAATCTCTTGCTCCGGCCTCTGCCCTACCCTGACGCGCAGCAACTGGTGATGCTGTACGAGACCAACCCACATCGAAATTTCCAGCACAATGTGATCTCACCGGCAAACTATTTCGACTGGAAGGCACAGAGCACGACTTTTACCGGGCTGGGGGCTTTTTTTGATTTTCATGTGATCCTGGGCGATGGGAAGCGAAGCGAAGAAGTGGATGCACAGGCCGTGAGCGGCGAGGTCTTGCCGATTCTTCAGGTGGAGCCAATCCGCGGACGCGTATTTACCCTGCAGGAAGACAAGGATGATGCGCACGTTGCCGTGATCAGCTATCGCCTGTGGCAGAGCTGGTTTGGCGGCGATGAGGGAATTCTGGGACGGCAAATTCAGGTGAACTCGCGGCCGTTTACCGTGATCGGCGTGCTGCCGCCGGATTTCTATTTCAATGCCCGTTCAAGCGACATCTGGCTGACCCTGGGGCTTAACCCGGCGGAGAACCTGCGCAAGACGCAGGGCCGCTGGATGTGGGCGGTGGCACGGCTGAAGCCCGGAGTCAAACTGAGGCAGGCCCAGGCGGAAATGAGCGGGATTGCGCGCAGACTGGAGGCAGCTTACCCCGAGTTCAATCGAGGCTGGGGAATCGATGTGGAGCCGTTGCGGGATTCCCTGGTGGGTCAAGTGAAGACATCTCTTCTGGTTCTGCTGGGCGCAGTTGCGTTGCTGCTCTCCGTTGCCTGCGCCAACGTGGCCAACCTGCTCCTGGCCCGCTACAGCGCGCGCAGCCGGGAAATCGCAGTGCGCGGGGCGCTGGGAGCCGCACGAGGGCGGCTTGTCCGGCAGCTTTTGACGGAGAGTGTGGTGCTCGGTCTGATTGGCGGAGTGCTGGGACTGGGGCTGGCATACTTCGCGGTTTCGGGGCTGGTAGCCATGGCTCCGCGCGACCTGACCAAATCCGTGGCGATCAGTTTTGACCTGCGGATTGTGTCATTCGCATTTTTAGTGGCGCTGCTGACCAGCATCGTGTTCGGACTGGCTCCGGCGCTGATGGCCTCGCGCAATGACCTGAATCGAAATTTGCATGCTGAAAGCCGCTCGAGTACCGGCACAGGCAGCGGAATGCGCCGATGGCTGGTGGCGCTGGAAGTTGGCTGCTCTGTCGCCCTGCTGGCAGGCGCTGGTTTGCTTTTCCGCACCCTGGTCGGCTTGCAGGCCGTTAATCCGGGAATTGATGATCACAATCTCCTTACTTTCCGGGTGACCCTGCCGTCAAAGCGTTACGCCGAGCCGAAGAGAGTGGAGTTCTTTGCGCGAGCAGCCGAACAGCTCTCGCACTTGCCGGGCGTACGCTCTGCCAGCGCGGTCAGCTATCTTCCTTTCAACGGGCCGGCAGCGGGAACAAAAGTGGATATTTTCGGGCGGCCGCCGGCGAAACCCGGAGAAGAACTTATCGGAACCATCCGCACTGTCCTACCAGGATATTTCCGCACGATGGGCATTCCTCTGGTGCGAGGGCGTGACTTTACCGCGGCAGACGACCAGACTAATACGCCGCACCGTTTTATTGTCAACGAGGCGTTTGTACGGAAGTTCCTGTCTGGCCAGGAACCGATTGGAACCCAGATCAGCGCCCTGATGGAGAACGAAAATCCTTTCGGCGAAATTGTGGGCGTTGTGGGTGATGTGAAAGAAGGAACGCTGGACAAGGAGCCGACGCCGACGGTGTATTACATCCATGCGCACATTACGTATGGCGAGATGGTATTTGTGATGCGGTCTGAGACGGACCCGCTTGCGCTGGCTGGGCCGGCACGCAAAGTGATCAAGCAGCTAGATCCAGAATTGCCGGTATCACAGTTGCGCACCATGGAGACGGTGGTGCGCCAGACGTTTTCGCGACAGCAGTTCAGCGCCGTATTGCTGGGAGGATTTTCGCTGGCGTCACTGGTGCTGGCATGCATTGGAATTTACGGGATCCTGGCTTATTCCGTTACACAGCGCACGCGCGAGATTGGAGTACGCGTGGCGCTTGGAGCCGAACCGGGCAACATTGTGCGAATTGTGGTTGGGAGCGGCGCCCGACCGGTAATTGCTGGCGCAGTAGCAGGAATGTTGATGGCGCTGGCGCTCTCCGGACTGATGAAGAGTCTGCTCTATGGCGTTGGACCACGCGATCCGCTTACCTTTGTCGCGGCGCCGGTGCTTCTTGCAGTGGTAGCCCTGATTGCAGCGTACCTGCCCGCCCGCCGCGCGGCGCGAGTTTCACCGATGGAAGCGCTGCGAACGGAGTGAGGGAATCGCCGTGATCGCCGTGATCCCATCCCAAAAATCCAAAATCGGGATTTCCGGGGACCCCGTCGCGCGTGATTGCCGTGATCGGAAAGGCAAAACCGCGGGTGTTTACCGCAACGGGCGCGAAGGAATAGAGTGACTCGGGATAAATGCTTTGCTCGCGAGAATAGCGCAATTACAGGGAGAGAGCCCGGGTTGAAACTCCCTGCATCAGCATAGTGGAGGAAGCAGGCTCGGGATCTCTCCACTCCCCCTCGGGTCGCAAGCTCCCTCGGAGTCGGTTGATGCGGGAGTTAAGGTGAAGAGATGGTTTAGAAGGCAGCCGTTTGCACTTAGCCGTTTGCAGTTAGCCGTTTGCAGTTAGTTAAGACTTGTAAGGACGCACAATCGCGGAATTCCCGAGTACATGATCTTCAGGACTTGACGTCGGGCTTCGCCCGAAGCAATCACCACTCAGCCTTCAGCGATCAGCCAAGGCAATTCTGAAGCTGCAGGACTCGGCGCCATTGTACCTATTCGCAATTGATTCGCTACAGGAACTATGCTAACGTGAATAGCTTTTGGACAAAGCTGGCAGCGACGAGGTCCTGGCTGCCAGCCGAATCGCCCAGGGCGGACGGAAATTGGTGCTTTGCCTCGACTTGCCTCCCAGGAGGCGCCCGTTTTCATTCGGGATTCGCTCTTTCAAAACTGAATATTAAGCGTGTCGGCGGCACGCGGGCGTTTTCATTGCATGGAGTGTCCGCGGGGCATGAATAGCACTCAGCAATCAGCATTCAGCCCCTGGGCAGACTATTTACCAAGTAGTACAAATTGCCGTCCCGTCGAATTGGGTGAACGGATCCAAAGTGCAAAATCAACGCCGGGGATGAATCGTGTAAGTCTTTATTTCCCGGGGTTGACGGGATGGGGTGGGGACAGCGACTAAGGTTTACCAGATTGCAAAATCGGCCGTGACAGGAAAAGGTGAAACTCAAATGCGTTCACGGCAAGGGACGCAAAGGGCGCCACGGGTGCCGGCTTGCGCGGCGAGCCGACGACGTTCACGCGGATCAAGATTCTTCAGCGGTGTGGAGCGCCAGCAAGCACGAAAAAACGAGAGGCAGGTTCTCCTCTCGTCTTCGCGATTAGCGTTACGTTATGTTTGGATAACGACGCTATTAACCTCTGCTATGTTCGAGCGCCACAAGCAGGCTCAGAAAAGTCTGAAGTCCACTTCGAGCGTCATGGCCACCGCAACGGGCTGGCCGTTCCTTTTGCCAGGCTCAAACAGCCAAGTCCTGACTTTTTCCAGGGCCTTCTGGTCCAGGCCCATACCGAGGCTGCGGACAACTTTCAGGTTGTGCGGTTTGCCGTCCGGGCCGATGATGGCGCTGAGCGTGACCGTTCCCTGATACTTGGCCTTGCGGGCTTCTTCAGAGAAGTCTGGCTCAGGGGTGAACTTTGCCACTGGCGGAGTCACGCCGATGTCGCCGATGGAATAAATGCCGCCACCGAATCCACCGCCTTCTCCGGGACCGTGGCCAGGACCGGATCCCGAGCCGATGCCGCCGCTCTTGCCTGACCCAATGCCGCCGCCGGAACCGGGACCGTTCGATGCCGGGCCGGAAACACGGGCCGACATGGGATTGCCAAGGTTCGGCATGTTGGGATTATCAGGCAGCTTTACCTTGGGAGGCGCAACCACAGTGGCTTCTATCGCGAGTTTGGGCTTCTGATTCTTGATTTCAACCGTGGGAGGCGTGAACTGCTCAGGAGCAACCTTGGGCAGTTTTCCCTTGGACTCGAAAACTTTGGCATGCTCGCCACCGCCACCGCCGCCCGCCAGCGGCTTCACGGCGACAGCGGGCTTCATCACCGGTTTGTAGTCAGTGAGCGGAGGAGCAATCAACATCACGTCCTGTTTCTTGACTTCGGCCTTGGGGGTGCGCCAACTGATGATGGAGACTGCAACCAGAATGGCAAGGAACAGCACATGGACAGTCATTGACCCGGTCGCAGCCTTCCTTGGGCTACGATGCGTCCAGATTTCCCGGACCTGGACCGGACGAGACGTCAGCCGCAACGGGGGAAGCTTCTCCGGGAACATGAGTTCCCACAGGTTCCTGATCAAAGAACCCAGCATGGAGCGATGCATTTCCGGAAGGCCGGACAGCCGTGGACCTTCGGTCAAAATGCGCTGCCGTGGAGGAGGAGGAAGAATAGCCTGATTCGCCATGGGCTCGACCCGCTTTACCTTTTCACTTCCACTCGTGAGTGGTTTTTGTACTTCACCACCAAACTCGTGTGGTCTGGATTCATTCATAGGAGATGAGCGAATTAAGGTGCAAGTTGCTTCCAGCAGAGTTTCCTAAGACAAAGTTTCTCCGGCTTGGAGGCAACACGCGACACAACAAATTGAACGAAGAGGCGGCAACAAATTTTTTGATTTGTTGAATAAATAGATTCCTGGTCACAGCAAATGGTTTTGTTAAAAGTCGTAAATTTCAGTTGAGAAAAAAGATGAGCCCGCGAGAACAAGAAAGGAACGCTTTTAGTTGTTCCGGGTTAAGCAAGTGGTTCTAGACCAGAGACCGGTTCGCCCCGAAAAAGAATGAATGAATGGTGCATGGCAAGAAGGACAAAAAATTTGCGGCCAAATTTTGGGGTCAAATCAATTGCACTATGTGAAGCAGCATGCAACTGCCAAGCGAGTGAGGGGCGCAACGACAGCTATAATGGAAGTTGAAACCATGTACAGCCGGAGAGACGATGAGTGAGCCGCTTGAGCTCAAAAAGACCTTAAACCTGCCCAAGACTGACTTTCCCATGAAGGCCGGTCTGCCCCAGAATGAGCCCAAATGGCTGGAAAAATGGGAGAAAAACGATCTCTATGGCCAGATCCGGCAGTCGCGCCAGGGGAAGCCGGTGTACGTCCTGCATGATGGTCCGCCGTACGCCAACGGCGCCATCCATGAAGGCCACGCGCTGAACAAATGTCTGAAGGATTTTGTGGTGAAGTCAAAGACCATGGCGGGCTTTGACTCTCCGTATGTTCCAGGATGGGATTGCCACGGCTTGCCGATTGAAATCAAGGTGGACGAGAAGCTGGGACGCAAGAAGCTGGAGATGAACCCGGCGGACGTCCGCAAAGCCTGCCGCGAATACGCGCTGAAGTTCCTGAACCTGCAGCGGGAACAATTCAAGCGGTTGGGGATTCTGGGGCGGTGGAAAGAGCCTTACTCCACCATGGACCCGCAATATGAATCCACCATCGTGCGGCTGCTGTTTGAGTTCATGGAAAAGGGCGCCGTCTACAAGGGTCTTCGTCCGGTGTACTGGTGCATCCATGACAAGACCGCGCTGGCGGAAGCGGAAGTGGAGTATGAGACCCACACCAGCCCAAGCATCTGGGTGAAATACCAGATGACGAGCGCGCCAGAAAAGATTGATCCTGCTCTTGCGGGCAAGCAGGTAAACACCATTATCTGGACCACCACGCCGTGGACACTTCCGGCGTCAATGGCGGTGGCGTTCCATCCTGAACTGGACTATGTCGCGCTACAAAGCGGCGGCGACATCTACATTGTTGCCGACGCGCTGGCAAAGGCAACTGTTGATTCATGCAATCTGACAAGCGCAAGCGAGATTGCGAGGTTTCGCGGCAGCAAGCTTGAGCATGCAACCTTTGCGCACCCGTTTCTGGACCGGCAAATCCTGGGCGTGCTGGCGGACTACGTCACCACGGACCAGGGAACGGGCGTGGTTCATACCGCGCCGTCGCACGGAGCCGAAGACTTTTACACTGGCGTGAAATACAAGCTGGACCAGACCTGCAACGTGGATGCGGCCGGCAGGCTTCGCAACGGATTGCCGGAGTACGAGGGGCTGACGGTGTTCAAGGCCAACCAGCCGATCATCGAGCTGCTGAAAACGCGCGGCGTTCTGATGGGTGAAGGCAAGATCGAGCACCAGTATGCGCACTGCTGGCGCTGCCACAACCCGGTGATCTACCGAGCGACAGAGCAATGGTTCATCTCCATGGATGCCCCGGCCGATGGCTGCAAGCTGCGGCAGCGGTCGCTGGACGAAATAAAGAAGGTGAAGTGGATCCCCTCCTGGGGTGAGGAGCGGATCAGCAATATGATTGCAAGCCGTCCGGACTGGTGCATTTCCCGCCAGAGGGTATGGGGCGTCCCGATTGCGGTATTTTTCTGCGAAACGTGCGGAAAGCTTCTGGAATCAAAGGAAGTGAATAAAGCCGTGGTGGAGTTGTTTGCCCGGGAAGGAGCAGACTCCTGGTACACGCGCGAGAGTTCACAGATTCTGCCGGCAGGAACCAAGTGCTCATGCGGCTCGACGACGTTCCGCAAGGAGAATGACATCATCGACGTCTGGTTTGAATCCGGATCAAGCCACGCGGCAGTGCTGGGACATCAGCCGAACATGCCGTGGCCTGCTGACCTTTATCTGGAAGGCGGTGATCAGTACCGGGGCTGGTTCCATTCTTCCCTGCTGGTGGCGGTAGGAACGCGTGGGCATGCGCCGTATCGTGCAGTTGCCACGAACGGATGGACCCTGGACCCGCAGGGACGTGCCACGTCGAAATCTCTGGGTAACGGAATTGATCCGGTGAAGATTGCTGAGAACAAAGGCGGCGAGATCATCCGGTTGTGGGTAGCATCCGTGGATTTTCAGGAGGACGTTACTGTTTCCGACGAGTTGATGGACCGCATCGGCGACGATTACCGCAACGTGCGGAACACGCTGCGCTACATTGTGAATAATCTGTTCGACTTCAATCCGGAAAGAGATGCGCTGAAGTTTGCGGACATGGAGCCGCTGGACCGCTACGAGCTGATGCTTGCAGCAGATTTCTGCCGGCGCGTCCGCGAGTGGTATGACAATTTTGAGTTTCACCGGATCTACCAGCAACTGAACGAATACTGCAACGCCGCACTGAGCAACATCTATTTTGCCGCCATCAAAGACCGGCTGTACACCGCGGCGCCGAATTCGCGGGCGCGACGCTCCGCGCAAACTGCTGTGTGGAAGATTGGTGAGGCGCTGGTTCGCTTGATTGCTCCCATAGCTTCCTTTACCGCCGATGAAGTCTGGCAGTGGCTGCCCAGGACAGCCGATAAGGCTCCGAGCGTCCACATGGCGTACTTCCCTGCCCCGGAGGAACTCTGTCCGGAGGACGGATCAGAGCAGGTCAAAGCTCTGGCTGCGGATTTTGAACCCCTGCTGAAAGTACGCGATGAAGCCATGAAAGCCATGGAAGTGGCCCGCAAGGAGAAGTTGATCCGTCGCTCAGAAGAGGCGAGCGTAATCATCTATGCGCCCCACGAGCAGGAAAGGCTGCTGCATCAATATAAGAATGACCTGCGTTACCTGCTGGTGGTGTCCGGAGTGGAGATTAAGCCTGCGGCTCAAGGGAACGAAGCGGGTGGTTTGCGCGTAGAAGTACAAAAGGCCGCTGGCCAGAAGTGTGAGCGCTGCTGGTTTTATTCTACTGAGGTTGGTAAGAGTGCGAGGTATCCTACAGTATGTGAGCGTTGCCTGCCCGTGCTGGAAGAACTGGAAAGAGAAGGCGGGCATCAGTAAATAATTGATATGCGCAAGTATCACGTAATCATAGCGACGCTGGTAGTCATACTGGACCGGCTCACCAAATGGGTAATTTCCCGCAACATCACACCCAATGACAGTGTGGATGTGGTACCGGGCCTATTCCGACTGACCCATGTGCAGAACCAGGGCGCAGCCTTCGGCTTGTTCTCTGATTCGCCCTCAGAATGGAAAGTAGCCATGCTGATTTTGTTCTCCGTGGCTGCTCTGGCGGTTGTCTCTGCCCTGCTGTGGAAGAACGGCAATGCCATGAACACAACCGCGATTGCGCTTTCCCTGGTGTTCGGAGGCGCGCTGGGCAACTTGTGGGACCGGGTAGCCAGTGGAAGGGTGATCGACTTTCTGGATTTCTATCTCGGCAGCCATCACTGGCCGGCCTTCAATATTGCGGATAGCGCGATTGTGGTGGGCGCTTTGCTTCTGTTGAGTGAAATTTTTCTGGCTCCGCAGGAAGAAAAAGCCATAAGCCAGTCGCAACAGTGAGCAGCGGCTCAGGCGAACTGGCCGGAATTCGACCGTCCTCATGCTTTGGTAAACTGCAGCAGGAATCTTCCGTCAATCACTTTCAAGCAATGCGAAGTTATCAAGCCTTGATTGCCGCAGCAGTAATTCTGCTGGACCGCTTAGCCAAGCTGCTGGTCATCCGGCGCATTCCTGTGGCACAGGAGATTTCCGTCATTCCCGGTTTGTTTCAGCTCTCACATTGGGAGAATACTGGCGCGGCGTTCAGCATGTTTGCTGATTCCAGCTCTCCCTGGCGAACGGCGGGTCTGATCGGCTTTGGTGTTGTCGCCTGCGTGGTGGTTTGTTATCTGCTCTGGAAACACGGAAATACTCTGGACTTGATTGCGATTTCTCTGTGCCTGATTCTGGGCGGGGCGCTTGGCAATCTGTGGGACCGGCTGCAACAGGGAACAGTGACTGACTTTCTGGACTTTTATATCGGCGATCATCATTGGCCTCCTTTCAATATTGCCGATAGCGCTATTGTGGTTGGTGCGATTCTGCTGATGGCGCGAATCCTGTTTGCTCCCAGGCGAGCGAAGAGCAGCTGATCAATCACACGCACTGAGCTGTGGCGTCGAGCATTGACAGCGTGACAACGATCGAGAGCGTATAATTCGCGTGCTGCACGTGAACCGAAACATCTTCACGCGATCCTCTATACATCCTATTGCACAAATGCGGGGCAACCGCACCGATCTGAATTTTGGGGAGCCACTTCATCTATGTCACTCAGCAAACTGTGCACACTTGTCCTTTGCTTCGGACTGCTTTTCACCATAGGCGCGTCAGCGCAGACTCGCGATCCTGACAGCCGCGACATTCACGGCATAAGTCCAAGCAACCACAAATATCTCTTCACCGTGCTGGGCGGAGCAGCCGCTGGCGCAGGTTTGTTCTGCCCGGCGAGAAGACGCCGCTAAAGCTCATGTTGATGGGAGGCGGAGCGGGCAGCACATGGTATCTGCACTTTCATCGCAACGCCCTGGGAAGTTTCCACGATATGGCGATGATTGGCGGCAACACGGCGCTGGGTTGGGGAATTGGCTGGCTTGGCTGC
>DASUBD010000113.1:0-4942 GCA_035763445.1 Candidatus Angelobacter sp. | reverse complement strand
GTGAACTGATTGTGGAAGAAGGTGCCGGAGAGCTTCACGCGGCCGCCCGCCAGAAACTGATTAAAGCCCACGTCATAACTGCGCGAGCGTTCAGCAGCGATCGGGCCGATATTGAATTGAGAGATGAGCTGAGGCGCTCCGCCTGGCCCCGACAGAAGATCAAACAAAGATGAAGTAGCCTCAAAAATGGAAGGCTCTCTGATTCCCTGACCGTAGTTAACATTCAGCTTTGTTCCGGCAAACGCGCCGGAAGAGCGCGGACGCACTAAGTAGTACGCGAGGGATCCACGCGGAATGGCAGCAGTGCCGAATATTGCATTTCGCTCCACGCTGCCGCCCAACGTCAGATAGGCGCGTCCCAGATTGCTGTGCACCTCTGCGATATAGCTGTAGTTATTGCGGTCGGCGGGAGTGGCCGTGCCAAATGCCAGCGTGAAGCCGCGCTCCTTTTCAAAGCGGAACGCAACAAGCCCGGTCAGATGTGAGTTGAAAGTGTAATCAGATTGAAGGTAAGCGGAATCTCGCTTGCTTGAGCTGCTGGTTTCAATGGGATATGTACCGGCAAAATCCAGAATCGCCTGACCGGTCACGCTGAACCCGTTCGCCCCGTGAATGGTCACAGGCAGCCCGAGGAAATTCGCTCCTGAGCCGAATCCCCCCGTGGGTGAGGGGTTCACATCCTGTAAGCGGAGGCGGGCAGCACCATAGCGGACGAGATTGTGCCAATGGTCCGTGGTCTGGCTCTGCAAGGTCACGGATATGTAGGAGTCCTGGTCTTTCTCAAAGGAATCATCGGCAATGCCAAAGAAATCAATCGCATTAGGCTGGCCCAAGCCTGTTGTAACGTAGCGGCCGGTAAAGCGCAGCTCAGTGTTCGCATTCAGAGTGAGTCCAAGATTCGCAACGTAGCTTCCGTCGTGGTAACGGCTGTTGGGCAAACTGTTGTTCGTATCCGTTCGCGAAATCTCGCCGAGATAATCCAGTCGGTGAAAAACGCCGGACAACGAACCGTCATGGCGTAGCGAGCCAAAGTTGCCGGCGTCAAAAGAATAAGTAAGTTCCGGGGTTGGAGTTGTGCCCCGGCGGGTGGTGAGACTCACAACACCTGCCATGGCATCAGGCCCATAAAGAACGCTGTTAGGACCGCGCAGGACTTCGAACTGATCAATGCCAGTTGTGGCGATATTGCCAAAATTCACCACGCCGCCAATATCGTTCAGGGGCACGCCATCCAGCAGGACTTTGTTGGCGTTGCTGTTGCCGCCCCGGATAAAAACGGATGTAACCGCCCCGCGCTGGCCGCTCTGTATGACCTCCAGACCGGGAACTTGTTCCAGAGGTTCCAGAATGTTTACGCGATCTTGAAAGCGGTCGCGCGAAATAACTGAAATTGCCGCGCCCACCTGCGACTCTGGTACCGGAGTTCCTGTTGCCGTAACGGTGATCTGGTCGCTGACCGCTCCAACAGGAAGAATGAAATCGAGAACCGGCGACGAATTCAGGTTCAGAGAGACAGGCTCGCTCTGGCGGGCAGAGAAACCGGGAGCGGCGGCATGCACCTGATAAGTTCCCACTGCAAGATAAGAGAATTGATAGTTCCCCATCTGGTCAGTAACGACTGTGGCGACCTTCCTGCCGTCCTGAAGCAGGTCAACCCGGGCATTTGGAATCACAGCACCCTGGGAGTCTTTGACTGTGCCGTGAATATTGGATGGTAAGGCGGCTAGGAGTGAGCCAGCGAGCAAGATCAGGAATGCTGGAGCAATGCAAAACCTGAAATGGCGAGAATGGAAAGCAAGAACCGGAATCTGCACAATGAGTCTCCTTCCCCTCGGAAGAGGCAGTGAACGTTGCAGCGAGGACCGGTCTCCTGACTTTGCGACCTGGGCTACGGCGCCTTCCCACCTTTCGGCAGTGGCATGTGCCGGGCCTGATTTACAGTCGCTCACAGTTGCGGGGCAGTAGCGGATTCACACCGCTTTCCCGAGCATCCTGCTGCTCCCCTGTTTTCAGGGGTGCGAGAGTTATAGATGAAGCGCGAGGCGGAGGTCAAGAGCAGCTGAAGAGCCCCGGCACGAACGAGCGTCGACCAACTGCATCACGCGAACGAACCGAGCAAGGTCCTAGTCTGAAACTCGCGCGGTATTGGTTTGGGCCTTTGGTTCCGCGGGCTGTTCACCGAACACGATTCCGGTTTCAACTTCAACTGGTTCACCGTTCACCTTGTACGGTTTGAACTCCCACTGCAGAAGCGCTTCATTGATGGCCTTGATCTGGTCAGGAAAGGCACTGAGCACGTGAATGTGTTTTACCTTCCCATACTTGTCGACGATGAGACGTGCGGGAATGCGGTTGAACTTCCTTGCTGCAAAGACAGGATCAACCTTATGCAGCAGGTTGCTTCCGGCAGCATAGTTCTTGATACAAACCGGAGCCTTGGCGCCGTCTGAGGATACGTTATCGAGCAAACTTGTTTTGGCCAGCTGCTGGACCATGCTCTCCAGCAACTGCGAATCGCGGCTGGTGAATTGAAACTGGACAGCGTGGCAGCGCACTTGAGTAGCCAAAGTATACCAATGCAATCCCGCGACCGGTGACATGTAATCGAATCGGATAAAGGAATGGTTTCCGAGCTTGACCTCAACCGGCTGGCGTTCAATTTTGAAGTCCGGACCTAATTTGCTGCGCCTGAATTCAATTAATGCGAGCGGGGTTTCGGCGAGAACAAGCCCGAAAAACAGGTCCTGGGCAGAAACCAGCACGGACCCGGCCGCGGCCGCTTCAAACTCTGGCCTGGGTTCAAGCTGCGTCAGCACGTAGTAGCCGCTGTCAGACGGCGGAGGGCCGAAATATTTTTGTGTGAATCCCGGAGGTAGCGCGTAGGAGATTCCAAAATATTTATTCGTGTAGATGTTCCCGGAAATGCTGCCGGCCTCAGGTACCGGCGTGGCAGAATCCGTTGAGCCCGGCACGGCGCCGCGCACAAGAATCACATCTGCCGGAAGTTTCTGCGCCAGCGGGTTGTCGATGGTAACGTCGCCTCCCTGCAGCGGTTTCATGTCCGAACCAGTTTCCTGCGCGAACGAGAGCAGGCTTGCCCAAAAAACCAGAATTCCGAGGACTGGAATGAATTGGCGGTACATCGCGATTCCCCTCTATGGAGCGCACAACTGCATTCATTGTGCTGCGGGCTTTCGTGTTTCTGGTGGGCGGTCTTCTCGTGGCCTGAGAACATGCGAAGCCGATGCGAGGCTTCACGAATGTTCATCGCCAGCGAGAGTATCCAGCTTCACCAGGTCGAGAACCGGGCGAGACGATTGCTCGTCCCGCCCGCAAACAACCGTTCGTTATAACGAACGGAGGAAGTTGAGCAAGTTCTGCTTCTGCGTTGCGGTAAGCGAATTGAAGTTCGCCACCGCGGTGTTGGCCTCTGATCCGTTGCTCGCATGAGCGCGAATGGCAGTGATCAGGTTGGAAGTACGGCCATCGTGGAGGAAGAAAATACGCTGGCCCAGGCCCCACAACGGGGAGGAACGGAACTGGTCGCCACCTGCGCCGCCCTGGCTGACGTTGTCATTCAGGCCGGTGCCCATGTGATGAATTTCCAGATCGCTAAACAGGTTTGCGGTGGCACTATTCAGCCCAGGAGTAATGGACGACTTTGCCGTGGTGAGCGAAGCGGTATGGCACGCTGCGCAGCCGATGGCGCTGAAAAGCGAACGTCCGTTGGAAATGGAGGTCGCGCCTCCGGGAGTGGTGGTGGACGGGGTTGGCGGCGCCGTCATACGCATGAAGATGGCGAATTTCACCACGTCACTGGAAGTTCCCAGATTGTCCGAGTTGAAATGGGTGAGATCTTCCGGAGTGCCATTGATCTTGCAGTTTGCCGGCAGTCCGGCGTTCTGGCCTTCACCAGGCAACGGGCGTTCCTGCGTGAATGCTTCGTTGCTTACACCCTGCTCAACGTTGTAGGCCTCACCGGCAAAGATCAGCAGAGATTTGTTCTGGGCTTTCCAGCCGAATCGTGTGATCGTCCCGTCGTTGCCATTGCGGTTAAAGGTACCGCTGGTGCCGAACGATCCGGCATTGGCAGCGGCATTGTTGAGCAGCGTGGTTTCATCAATGTTCTCCATCAACCCGGTACCAAAGGTTGGCGTGGGGATGCGGAAAATGACGTTGCCTGTAGCCACGGCCTGGGCAAAACTGGGCTGCGGGATGTTGCAGGAGCCGGCATCCGCGCGCCCCGTGATGGTAAACAGATCTTCCACTCCGCCATTCGGGTTATTTACGTCAGGATTTCCGAACTGGTCAAAAAAGAAGGGGAAGCGGGCTTCACGCACCGGGCCGCTCGATGAGATGAAGCTGGGGATGGTGTTTCTGGCTCCATCTGCCGAAGCGTCCGTTATCTGAGGATTGGTTGACGGAGCGCTGCCACCCACTGCCGGTTGTGCATGGCAAAAAGCGCAGCTTCTGGAATTGAAACGGGGACCAAGGCCGGACCCGGCTTCAATGGTGCCAGATACCGAATCAACCTCTTCGAAAGCATCAAGGGCATCATTGAAGAACGCAAGGCTGCCGGCGGGATTGTTTGCGGCCACCGAGCCAAGCGGGCCGCCTGCACAGCTGGTGCATGCGCGGACTCCCGGATCGGTTTGGGCCAATGCAGCAAAGCACAGCACTGCCAGGCCATAGGCGAAGATGAGAAGTTTCTGCCTCGTCATAGCGAGTTCCTCCTAGTTTTTTCTCTCGTGAGATTTTTAGGGGCGCGAACTCAGCCGTACTGCAGACGATTGGGACTTGTCTGCCAAAAGTGGACGGGAAGGTTTCCACAGCTAAGCCGTCCTGCAGACGATTGAGGCTTTGTCTGCCAAAAGTGAACGGGAAGGATGAACGCTTACAACTTCAGAGCGGGCAGGCAACGGATACCTGCAACTCTGGAGCG
>DASUBD010000112.1:0-14780 GCA_035763445.1 Candidatus Angelobacter sp. | reverse complement strand
AGATCAGGGCACTTGGGCAAATGCGGCGCTGTCCTGCAGGCGGCGCCGCGTGTTTTCTTCAAGAATTGCGCTCACAGCGACTGATGATTTCGAGAACGTGAGCTCCTAAGTAGATGGCTCGCTCCCGATAGCCGATTTCATCCAGCCATTTCTGTTAGTTGTGCTGCAAGTGCCTGAAAAAATTGGCTCCTCAGGTAGGACTCGAACCTACAACCCTCCGGTTAACAGCCGGAGTTTAAACTATGGAGCACATGTACTTTCAATGACTTAGCCGGAGTCCATTGACGATTTTGGAGCACATTCGGCGATGAATGGGCTCCAAAATGGGCTCCAATTTTTGAAAACACAAGAACCGGTTCCACGTTGGTCGCGGAGAATCGTTCGAGGAATTGGTCATAGATTTAATTGAAGATATGCAATCACAGGAACTCGTTCAGCAAAACCCGCTGGTTCCACGCAGGGGATTTTTTGGCAGTGGTGCCGAAGAAGGGATTCGACCTGCCGAGTTTCTGGAAACCTTTCAGCATCAACAAATTAGCGACATCTATTGAATACACCCGACTTGCGAGTTTTTCAATATGCTCCGCGAACTTAACTGCGTCGGCTGCGTCAACTGAATCTCATGATGGCGGGACACCAGATCCAATCGATGACGAGAATTCTGGACACCAGAACCAATTTCACAGAAGAAGTTTCGTTGCATGTTACCAGCTTTCAACCCCACTGATTGAACTGCGCCAGTTTCTTGTCTTCTTCTTGAACATCTTTAGGGGAGTTGCTCCGTCTCACGTGCACGGTCAACACATGGGCATGCCCCAGACAACGAAGCGAGAGGGCAGCTTCAGCACCCATCGTCATCCAGAGAAGCCAGCCGGCCTAGTGCAATTGTCTTGGCGGTATCGGGCCCGGGTTCGCGACACAATTCCAGATGGTCCAACCACTTGATATTCATGAAACAGTCTCCTCCGGGAACGACGAGGCGAAGTGGCCCCCCGTGTTCAGGCGCCACACTGGTGTCCCCAAGGTAAATCGCAAGAAGAACATGCGCAGCAGAATCCAGCGGTAAAGCGATGGAGAACTCTCCAGCGCTCGCCTGGACATAACGGGCCTCCGGATGCGGCTCAGCGATCAATATCAAGGTATAGAGCGCGACCCCTCTCCATTTGACCTCAGGGACGGTCCACCCTTCGAGACACGTAAAATCATGTGTGAGATCCTGCTGAGGCAGTTTTTCCAGATCACCGAGCTTTAGCGTGAGGGGTTTCCTGACAAGACCGTCGACACGCAACACATGGGCCTGAATGCTGCTACCGCCAGGTTCGCCACCGTGGATTGGCAGCCTTTCTCGAATTTTCAGATCGTTTCGCACGTCAATCCATCGACCACAAGTAAGTGTGCCAGGTTCCTAAAATTGAGACGCATCGCTGATGACGAACGGCTCATTTCGTCGTTCCCACCGCTCGTCTGAAATCGAGGGGAAACATTCCTGTCTCCGCAACGGTTGTCGGCAAAAACAGGGATATAGAAGTACCCCTTCTCGGGCCGGTGACATCGCTGCGCAGCCGGATCTTGCCTTTATTTCTCAAGACAATGGCTCGACTTGCCCATAGGCCAAGACCGGTGCCTTTTTCTGACTTCGCGCTGACAAACGGCTCGAAAATCTTCTCGCGCAGTTCACTCCGAATCCCGCAACCGTCGTCAGCGATGGTGATGCGGACCCCATTGAGCCTGGGCACACGCCAGTCTGCCCCAACGCTCACGCGGACGCGCACCCTTCTGGCGCCGGATTCCATAGCGTTTGTGAGCAGGCTTGCAATCAACTGCTTCATCCGCGGTGGGGAAGCAATGATATTGGGATCAGCTCTAAAATCGCGCGAACAGTGAATATTCTTAAACCTCTCTGCGGAATTTAACATATCAGCTACATCGTCAATGGTCTTACATATGCGCACGGGTACTGGAGCATCCTTCTCGAAGAAGAACCCCATCGTCATGGCTGCAATACGGTTGATACGATGGAGCGCGTCGGTCCCCGCTGACAACAATTCCCGCGACGGAGAACTGAGGGGCTGCTGATTCATAAGGAACATGACGTTGGTCAGCGCGGCCAACGGATTATTGATTTCATGAGCCAACAGCGATGCCATCTGCCCTGCAGCGGATAGTCGCTCGGTCTTCAGCAGAATCTCTTCTGCCTGCATGCGGTGTTGCTCGCCCTTTTCTGCCGCTCGGATACGAGCATGGGCAAGTAGAACCACTCCAGCCACGCCGAGTACGTAAACGCCGAAGCCAACAGCATCGCTGAGTCCGGCGAACCCCCAATGGTATCTCGGCGGGACGAAACAGAAATACGCGACAACGGTTCCCAACGCCGCTGCCAGCAAAGCGGGGCGTACGCCCGCATACAATCCTGTTATTGCAACTGCAACAACGAACAGCAGGTATGGGCTCTGATCACCCAACCACGGATCCACTAACAGCCGCAGCAAAAGCGCCAGCACAACAGAGATGACCGCGAGCGAATAGCCCTCAACGCGCACTTTTTGACGCAGGGCTCTCAGAGGTTTGACCAGGGAGCGGGAAGGCACTGCCTGCACACGGATGGGTTGATCGGAAATGTCGACCGAAGACGATGAGGAATTCGAAGGCATATGCACTCCGGTCACTTGTAAACTGCTTCGTGTGCTAAAGCTGGACTCGCAATCGCATGCCCTAGCTTTCGTGAGAGATCAGCGTCAATGCCCGACCCCAGCTGCACACCACCCATGACGCTCGCGTTCGGTCAGCAACCTTAACGCCCTTGACACTCAACTACTTACTATAGCACCGTTCAAATGCAAAGACTCCCTCGCACTGCGATACCAAGAGACCTGCAGGCTGCTTGAGTGCATGTAAGGTAGCATCAAACCCTTAGAATGGCGATTGTTTTCAATAACGTAATTCGAGCCTGAAAGCAAGGAGCGCGGGATGCGCGTGTCTTGCGCGGCAAACATTTCGGGAGTTCTTCTGCACCTTGACGATTGCTGGCTGGTATGCGCCGAAACGAAATGAATGCAAATCTTCAATTGATTCAAGATCGTTTCTGGAGCCGATCTCCGAGACCAAATGAGACCGTTTTGGGAGCCCGTTTAATCGCGAAAGCGCGGGTTCTCGGCTCGCCCCCTTCGGTATCGGAATGTTCCACGAAACACTCCGGGGCCGCGCATCTAGGCTGCGACAGGAGATCTGCAGGGTGCCAGGTCGAAATCCTCAAGGAAGTGCTGCGCTTCCTGGGCTTCAGACGTTACGCCGTCAATCGTGGTCCCATTCAGAGCTTCCCAGCGAACCACGCCTGTAACCCCCTCACGCGGTCTTACTCGTGTCACGCGAACCAGTCCATGGGTGAATTTGTGACGGTAGCATTCACCCTCGTCTACTTCGTACCATTCCGACATGATGACCTCCTTGATCCAAATCCGATGGCGCGAGGGTGCCGCACGTAATGAGCGTTACAACGTTCCGTTCCATCGGATCTGGCGAATGACAAACTCACGTTGTGCAAGCCGCCTTCCTGCGACATTCCACGTCTTGAGTGACGGTGCGATTCCGGCTACACGTGATTGTGCAAACGTGCTGGCGCGGACGGTTTGACCAGGAGTCTCACTTTGTCGGCTAATACCTCATACCTGCGGTGGACGTCCAAGCCGATGTACCATTCGACTTCGCTGAATTTATCGCGCAGCCAACGTTGTTCGGAGGGCGTTAACGTGCCTTCGAGCAACGGCAGGAAAACGTGATCTTCCTCCCAGATATGCCGGCGGTATAACTCGGCGATCTCGTTCATCACCTGGACCAGAGCTTCACGGGCGCCAGCGCGGTTGGAAAGGTACGCAACTGAGACCTGATCGAACCGACTCAGCAAGGTGCGGCTGGTGAGGTGCTCTTCTTCAAGTCGGCGCAAATGCAGATTGATATCACCAATGTGCTTTTTCTCCACGAGCGGGAACAGATACTTTTCCTCCTTTGCGTGGTGGCATGCATCGGCAAACGTGTGCATGAATGTCGAAAACTCCTGAACCAATTCATGGCTCAATTCCTCGCCATGCTGAAGCTGCTCCGCAGCTGCCGACATTGCCTCCACCACACTCTCAATCGCCTCATGATCGTGCTTCAATTCGAGTAAAGGCTGTAACATTTGGATTCTTCCCTTCCGAGGTCGGCTGGCAGTCTCGTTTTTCGAGGTGATGTTCTGTCTCCGGCTTCTCTTTAGCTAGAGTGTGCGCGCGTTGACGCTCCAGAACAATGAGCGGTTTGTACCGCAAGAGCAAATGGAAGTACCAGTCCGGAAATAGGCTCGGTCAATTCCCGTCAAATTGAAGTGAACTCTGGTTGTGCGGCGCGCTGCAACCCGAACCGCAACTCAGCCAGAAGATTGGATCGATCATTGCTCGTGAGAAATACCGGTCCTGCAATTCTTTACTCAGCATTCCGGATGTTAATAGAACATTGTCTGCTCGAAAGCGGCGATGATCTTCTCAACTGACGGGACGCAGTACCTTTCCAGCTCTGCTGCCGCCGGCAACAAGGGAACATCTGGAGCGGTTACCCGTAGTATAGGAGCATCCAGACAATCGAATGCTTGTTCCGCAATTATGGCCGACACCTCGGCTCCGATCCCCAGAGTGCGGTTATCTTCGTGAACAATGACCGCGCGATTCGTTTTTGCGACTGACTCCAGAAACGTATCCTGGTCCAGAGGTGCCAGAGTGCGGAGGTCAATGACTTCGATTTCGATCCCGTGTTTCTGTTTCATTTGTTCTGCTGCCTGAAGCGTCAGTTGCAGCGTGTACCCGTATGAAATCGCCGTCATGTCGTTGCCCTCACGTCGCACTGCAGCCTTAAGTAGAGGCAGCGTGTAGTCGGTGTGCGGAACTTCCTCTTTCAACGACCGATACAGCTTCTTGTGCTCGAAGAACATTACCGGATTATCATCGCGAATGGCGGCCTTCAGTAGACCTTTGGCATCGTATGGTGTGGAAGGCGCTACCACGACCAGGCCTGGAGTATGCACAAACCACGTGGTGTTGCTCTGCGAGTGATAGAGCCCGCCGCCTACGCTGCCGCCGTAACACACACGAACAGTCAAGGGACATGTCTGTGTGCCCGCGCTCCGATAGCGAAGTCTGGCCCTGCTGGGTAATAGCGTCCATCGCCGGCGTGATGAAGTCCACAAACTGAATCTCCGGAACCGGACGCATGCCCGCCAGGGCTGCGCCAATGGATGAACTGACTATGACTCCTTCCGCCAAGGGAGAATCAATCACTCGTTCGCTTCCAAACTCATCGAGCAGGCCTTTCGTCGCCTTGAAAGCGCCTCCCATCCTTCCAACATCCTCGCCGATGATGAAAACTCGAGAATCGCGTTCCATCTCTTCGCGCAAGGCGCTGTTGATTGCATCAATGTAGGTCATTACTGCCATAACCAGGTCCTCATCCCGACTGCCGTGTACTTGCTTTCAATTGTGGTGCCCAGATCTTGCGCTCCAATTCACGGCTGCGAATGCTGAACGAGAACACATGATCCAGCGCCTCTTCACCGGCAGGCGGCGGCGAGCTCTCCGCGAAGGCGATGGCATCATCGATCTCGCGGTTGAAGTCCGCCGCCAATTCCTGCTTCCACTGGTCCGACCAGAGGCTTTGCGATCGCAGATACCGCTCCATCGCGCCAATCGGATCAAGGGATTTCCAGTATTCAACATCCGCAGGGTCACGATACTTCGCAGGATCGATCTCCGAATGACCGTACCAGCGATACGTCTTGCACTCCAGCAATGTCGGACCGTTTCCTTCGCGTGCACGCTCAATTGCTTCGCGCATCGCTGAATACACAACCACCACGTCATTTCCATCCACTGTCAATCCGGGAATCCCATAAGCGGTTGCTTTAACGCTGATGTCTTCTACGGCAGTCTGTAGTTCCACCGGAACTGATTCTGCATAGCGGTTGTTCTCGACGACGAAAATGATGGGGAGCTTGTGCACGCCGGAAAAGTTCACTGCTTCATGCCAGAATCCAAGACTTGTGGATCCCTCTCCTGACAAGGCTACGACGACGTTTGATTTGCGCTGCATCTTGTACGCCAGCGCCACTCCGGTGCCGATATTGAGTTGCGCCGCAATCGTGGAAGCTGGAGTAATGATATTCAGCGGAGCGTATCCGCAGTGTGCCGGCGCTGAGCGCCCCTGGTCAGGACTGGTCTTGCGTCCATAAATATGTGCGAACATCAGCCGCAGTGGAGTTCCCTTCATAATGTGCGTCACAAAATTGCGATGTGACGGCGCGATGGTGTCTTCCGGCAGCAAGTCGGCTGTGGCGCCTACCTCAGTGGCTTCCTGTCCCACAGCGGCGAAATAGTTACCGGCGAAACGACCTTGCCGGTACAGCAGCCGGATTCGTTCTTCGACCATCCGGCACTTCAACAAGTACGCATAAAGTCGACGAAGCAAACGTGTGTCCAGCTTTTCGCTGAAGCGCTGATCTGCTTCTTTTTCCGGTGTCGTGATCAGATCTGTAACCATTGCCATCCTGGGCGCCACATGGGCAGCTTTCTATGCCCCTGCTCTTATCTTCCGGCGGCGGTGTCTCCCCGGCAATGGACCATACGTACCCTGGGTTGATACAGATGTACGCCCCAACAGCGACAGCAATAGAATGAAGATTTGGCAGCTCTTAAGAAGAGCATCGCGGCCCAGCTACGTGCAGCTGCAGGCCTGGTAGGGCCAGTTCTCCTGATTAGGAGTTTCAGAAAGCGGCAGCGTCGACCTCAGCTTCGTCTGCATCAATTCCCCGCGAACACGCCGCGTAGCGATCAGGATATGCCGAAGCGCAGGCTGCACCTCCGCCCAATTGCGAGTTTTTAATCCACAATCGGGGTTGATCCACAGCTGCTCCGGATGAAATATCTTTAGGGCCTTGCGAATGAGATGTTCGACTTCTTCAACGGCTGGAACTCGCGGGGAATGAATGTCATAGACTCCCGGTCCGATCTCGTTTGAGTATCCGTCCGGCAAGATTTCATTCAACAGGGTCATACCAGATCTCGCCGCCTCAATGGAGACCACGTCCGCGTCCATTTCTTTGATGGCGGGCAGAATCTCTCCAAATTCGGAGTAGCACATATGAGTATGGATCTGTGTCTGGTCGCTCACGCCGGCCGTGGCCAGCCGAAAGCCAGCAACAGCCCAGCGCAGGTATTGAGGACGGTCTTTCTTGCGCAGGGGCAGGCCTTCGCGCAAGGCCGGTTCATCCACCTGGATCACCCGAAGGCCCGCACGTTCCAGATCCATTACTTCCTCCCGAAGCGTCAATGCGAGTTGGCAGCATACTTCCTCCCGCCGTAAGTCATCTCGAACGAATGACCATTGCAGCATCGTCGCGGGGCCGGTCAGCATCCCCTTCACAGGCAAGGCGGTCAGGGATTGTGCATATGAGGACCAGGTAACAGAGATAGGCTTCTTGCGAGAGATGTCGCCAAAAACAACCGGTGGTTTGACACAGCGCGAGCCGTAGCTCTGGACCCAACCATTGTGTGTAAAAGCAAACCCGTTCATCTGTTCAGCAAAAAACTCGACCATGTCGTTGCGCTCGAATTCCCCGTGCACCAGAACATCCAGCCCAATCTCCTCCTGAAAGCGAATGGTCTTTTCAATTTCCTTCTGTAGAAATTCTTCGTATTCTGCTGTGGTCATCTGGCCAGACCGGAAAGCGGCTCGGGAGCGGCGCACTTCAGCTGTCTGCGGAAATGAGCCGATCGTGGTGGTTGGCAGGACGGGAAGAGGTATGGCTTCGGCCTGTTTCACGCGGCGGCTACTGGGGCAGCTCCGCCGAGAGAGCATGTCGTCAGTAACAGCAGCAACCCGGGCTTGTACTTCTGAATTCCGTACCGAGGAACGGCGCTGCAGGCGAATCCGTCGACTTTCGTCCAGACGTGAGGTGATATCGGGCGAGTTGTCGGTCCCGGCGCGATTGATAAACGCGACCTCCTCCAGCTTCTGCCTGGCAAAAGCCAGTGAATTTCGTAGTTCAGGATCAAGCCCGGGTTCCTCCTCCAGGTCCACTGGTACATGGAGTAAGCTGCAGGAGGGGGCAATCTGGATGCGGTGGGGCCCAATGCGGTCGCATGCGGCGCTCACCTGGGCGAGAGCACGGTCGAAATCAGTACGCCAGATGTTCCGGCCATCTACGATCCCGAGCGAAAGCGCCATTTGTTCCGGCACGTAGCGCAATGCGGGCAGAAGTTGCTCCGGAGCACGAACGAGATCAAGGTGCACAGCAGAAACCGGGAAATCAAGCGCCAACCGCAGGTTTTCATACAGCCCGGAAAAGTAAGTCGCGAGCAATATCTGCGGCCTGCCGAGTGTGGTTCCCAGGTGTCCGTAAGCACGAGTAAACATCATCCGTTCCGATGGGTCCAGATCCAGCCCTAGAAAGGGTTCATCGATTTGTACCCACTGGGCTCCGGCAGCCCCGAGTTCCACCAGCAATCGTTCGTAGACTGGAAGGAGGCGACGCACGATCTTCAGCCGGTTTGCTTGCCCACCAACGCACTTTCCCAGAAATGCAAATGAAACCGGACCGAGGATCACAGGACGGGTTTCAAAACCAAGTGCCTTCGCTTCCAGGAACTCGTCGATCACCTTTTCACTGTTGAGCCTGAACTCCATTCCTGCTTCGAATTCGGGCACGATGTAGTGATAGTTCGTATCGAACCATTTGGTCATTTCCATCGCAGGTGCAGACCGGGTGCCTCGCGCCATAGCAAAATACGTGCGTATATCAGGAGTCGCAGCTCTGCCAAACCGGGACGGTACCGCGCCGAGCATAACTGCCGTGTCCAGAACATGGTCATAAAAAGAGAAGTCATTGGATGGGATATGCTGAATTCCCGCCTCGGCCTGCAGCTTCCAATGCGCTTTGCGCAACTCACGCCCAGTTGACTGGAGTTGCTCTTCACTGCACTCCCCGGCCCAGAAGCGTTCAAGGGCGAACTTCAACTCACGGTGCGCTCCAATACGAGGGAAACCGAGATTCGCTGCGATCATGGCGGCTCCTTGCGGTTCTTCAACGAGTTAACCTTGCTCCAGGCGGAACAAGGACTCAATGAATCACGTGTACCAAAGCATGGTAGGTTCATCACTCCCTAAGATGGCCACTGCAGCCGATGGAAGTCAAAAATCCGGCAAATCTTCCAATGCAAAGGTCCTTTTTAAGCGTCCCAGCACGGCGCCCAGCCTGCAGAGCATTACGCTGCGCAACGCTTGGATTTTCGTTTGCCCGCTGATTTTGCATTCACCGGCACCTCTTTTGTTTGGAGACCGGATTCCACCTGAGATGTTACAGGCTCTCGAAGCACCAACTCACCGCCGACGGCCGTCGCGCGACGCTCCAGTCGGCGCCAGGCCTGATCGAGAGTCTTCACCGCCCACTCCGAAGCAAGACGTGACTGAAACAATGGCGGGCATTCCGTTTCTTCAGCCACCGGGCAGCCTTCATGCATGACTTGGTGGGACAAGGCAATGTCCCTGAGCGGAACCAAGTATGGTTCACCACACTGAGAACACTGCAGGCGAATTGCAGCCAGGGAGAGAATATCCATAATTACCTCCGTATCAACTGAGAACCATTTGGGTCCAATGATTCTGGTTTTGGCAGCGGATCACCGCCACACCCCGTATTGCCGTTCGTTTTAAGCTCACCAACAGCGACCACAGGAGCTCTTTCGCGGCGATGGCGGCAAGAGACAGGCAAGAGTGTGACTGACACCCGTCTTCCATCAAAGTTGAGCGACAGACTCGAAGAACACTGTTCGCACAACCAGAAAAACACTGCCGTTTGGGCGGGGCCGATTGAACAAATCGCGTTGGGGATCTCTTCTGAAGTCAGGTTTGGGGGCGCCACGTCGAATCGGTACAACCTGCCACCATGCAGATAATGGAAAGGCTTGCCACAGTCCGGGTTTGCACAGTGTGAAATCATGGTGTCCCTCCACGAAGCTGAGTTCTCAATCTCATGATTCCATTCCGCCACTAAGGCATCTCGGTTGCAATGGACCGGTTGTACTCGTGCGTAACACACATGTCATAGCTGCCGAAAGACTGTGACGCTGGCCCACAGCTACATGCCGTTAAATCAGTTTGCGTTGCATGGCATTCATGACCGCTTCCAGGCGATTGTGGGTGCGCAGTTTTTGATTGATGTGGTGCAGATGGTTGCGTAAAGTTTGCAGGCTGATATTCAGGGACTTTGCGATTTCCGGGGAATCTTTCCCCTGTGCGAAGAGCCGGAGAATATGTTTCTCCTGCTCCGATAATGGCAAAGCGGGCGAGGGTCGTGCAGCCGCTTCCCCAGCTTGGTTAAGCTGCTGGGACAGGTCCAGCATTTTGTGGACTAGGTCTTCGGTTTTCTTCTGTTCGCTTATGTCGTGGGCCAGATGGATCACGAGACGCCGCCCGGTTCGAGGATTGTCGAACACGAGGGTAGACATGTTGATCCAGAGCCGCTCTCCCGACCGGGTTTTCACGTTCATGTCGAAATTCGGAATCTCGGTTTGCTTTCCTGCACATTCCATCACACTGCAGCCTTCGTGGCAGACGCGCGTACCCAGGGCGCCGGTTCCGTCCAGCAACTCGTAGCAAGTCTTGTTCTGAGCCTCTTTGGCGGAATAGCCCAGGAGGCGTTCTGCTGCTTTGTTCCAGTAATGGACCTGGCCGTCGTCTGAAACAGCAAAAGCGGCATCCGCCGTCCGCTCCAGAAGGGTGAACAACTCACTCTCAAGCATTCTCAATTCCTGCCATCAGGGAACACATCGCGGTATGATAAGTATAGAACATAGCGGACATAAACTTATTTGTGCGACCGAAGAAGTATGGGCCATGACCAAAGTCACAGACGGTCTGTGATGTCTTCTTTAGGCTTTTGTCAGGAGGCCCTGAATCAATGCCTTACGTAATTGCTGAACCGTGTATCGGAACCAAGGACTCTGCCTGTGTTGACGCCTGTCCGGTCGACTGCATTCATCCCAAGAAAGACGAATCTGCATTTTCATCCGATGCCCAGTTGTACATTGATCCGGTAGAGTGCATCGACTGTGGCGCATGCGTCCCGGTCTGTCCGGTGGCGGCCATCTTTGCTGTTGATGACTTACCGGACAAATGGAAACACTTCGCTGAAATCAATTCGAGGCACTATGGCCGTCAGCTGACTACATAGGACAGGAGAGGCAAGGCGGGCCGTCGCTTGACCGGAGAACAAGGGCTTGCGAGCCGGGTCGCATGCAGGGCAGCAGTGTGAACATCCGGGAAACCCTGAAGGCCGTGCTGCGCTTGCAGTTGTTGATTACAGCCAGGAGTTTGAACTCAGCACATACTGAGAGAGCGGCAAGCGGGGATCTGCATTAAAGAACGGGCATTGATTTACGCTGCGGAGTCCGATTCCTGTGTGAAGGAGTCATCGTCGGGATCGGGAATGGACGAAGGAGGATCACTGGCGGGAAACGAATCGGCAATGGTCTTGTCGAGCATCTTCTCGCGCACATCGAGCTCGTTCTGCTCATCAATGATTCGGTCTTCAGGATCTCGTATCAAACCAGAATGGCTTGCCATTGCGCTCTTCTCCTATCACGGCGGGATTACCGATCCATATGGGTTAATGAGCACTCTGCCCCTGAAGCCGAAACTGGGTCTTGCAGGCGGAGGGTGCCAATCGCCATCTTGTTAGATGTAAAATACATCGTATAGCGATGTGACCTTCTTCGCTACTGATGAAATGACACTGGTTCATCGTAGCAGGTGGTCGTATCAAAGGAGGGACCATGACCACAGCGACCTCCGTTTATACCGCCCAACTCACCAGCCGCCACGAGATTGCCGACGGCACCATGGCGTTTCATTTTGCCAAACCAGCAGACTTCCACTTCCAGGCCGGCCAGTCGGTCGACATCACCTTGTTGAATCCGCCTGAAACCGATGCCGAGGATAACACGCGCGCTTTCTCGATAGCGAGTGCCCCTTTCGACGGCGACCTGATGACTGCAACTCGTATGCGGGATACCGCTTTCAAGCGTGTGCTCCGAAAGTCGGACCTGCCTCTCGAAGTCAAGATTGAAGGCCCTAGCGGCTCATTCGTTTTGCACAAGAAAGTGGAAAAGCCGGCCGTGTTCCTGGCCGGAGACATCGGAATTACCCCGTTCTTGAGCATTATCCGCCAAGCGGCACACGAGAGCGCCCTCCATCAGCTTTACCTTTTTTATTACAGCCGGCGCCCGGAGGATACGGCTTTCCTCGATCGTTTATCGGAGGCGGCAAAGCGGAATTCGAAGTTCCATCTCATCGTGACCATGACGGAGATGGACAAGTCACATCGCGAATGGAAGGACGAAACGGGATTTATTAACAAGGACATGCTTACAAAACATCTGCCCTCTCTCCAAGGGCCGATCTACTACCTGGCAGGACCGCCGGCCATGGGCCGCCATGCGGCGCATGCTCACCGAAACGGGAATCGATGAAGATGACATCCGCACTGAAGAATTTTCCGGTTACTAACCCTTTGGCAGCAACAAATCCGGCGCGAGCACGGGACGAGTTGCGTATCAACACATTGCGCTTCCTCGCGGTGGATGCGGTTGAACAGGCGAAGTCGGGACATCCCGGCCTGCCGCTGGGGGCCGCGCCGATGGCATACGTGCTATGGACACGGTTTCTGCGCCACAACCCGAGAGATCCATCGTGGCCCAATCGTGATCGTTTCATCCTCTCGCCTGGCCACGGCTGCGCTCTGTTGTACGCTCTACTGCACCTAACGGGCTATGACCTGCCTGTCAACGAGCTTAGGCGATTTCGCCAGTGGGGCTCGAAAACTCCCGGGCATCCCGAGTACCGCCTCACGCCGGGCGTGGAAGTCACAACGGGACCACTGGGACAAGGCTTCGCAATGGGCGTTGGCATGGCCCTCGCTGAAGCTCATCTCGCCGCCACATTCAATACACCTGAGTTTCGCGTTATCGATCACTACACCTATGCAATTGTCTCGGACGGCGATCTGATGGAGGGCATATCGTCTGAGGCAGCATCTTTCGCCGGCACCGTACGATTGGGCAAGCTGATCTACCTGTACGACAACAACCACATTTCGATTGAGGGCACGACCGACCTGGCTTTTACCGAGAACGTGAAGGAACGATTTGAGGCATATGGATGGCAGGTGATCTGCGTTCCTGATGGCGAGGATCTCATTGCCATCGATGCGGCCATTCGGTTAGCGCAAGCAGAGACTAGCCGTCCTTCGCTGATCTCGGTTCGTAACCATATTGGCTACGGAAGTCCCAAGCAAGACACGGCTGCGGCCCACGGCGAGCCGCTCGGGACCGACGCGACGAAGGAAACCAAGCAGAAGCTCGGATGGCCACAGCAACCGACGTTCTACATTCCGGACGAAGCGCTGGAGTATTTTCGCGAGGCCGTGACTCGTGGCGGCGCACAGCAGCGGGAGTGGTCTGAGCTGTCAGGCTCGTATCGTCGCGCCTCACCCGAAATGGCGGCGCAGTTAGAGCGGAGCTTGCGTGGTGAACTGCCAACCGGATGGGAGGTAGGTCTGCCAATTTTCCATCCGGACCTTAAAGCCGTTGCCACACGCGATGCCTCGGGCAAGGTGATGAACGTGCTCGCCGAGCGCGTGCCGGAACTGATCGGCGGCTCGGCTGACTTGAGCCCGTCCACCAAGACCATGCTGATCGGCTACGGCGATATGAAATTCGGCAAAGATGTGGGCCGAAACCTGCACTTCGGCATCCGCGAACACGCCATGGGCGGCATCGTGAACGGCATGGCGCTACACGGCGGCATTATTCCGTACGGTGCAACGTTCCTGATCTTTTCCGACTACATGCGACCGGCGCTGCGCCTGGCTGCCCTAATGTGCTCGCGCTCGATCTTTGTCTTTACTCACGACAGCATCGGCTTGGGAGAAGACGGCCCGACCCACCAACCCGTTTCGCAGTTGCTGAGCCTTCGCTCCATACCGGGCTTGTTGGTGATACGTCCGGCAGATGCAAACGAGACGGTCGCGGCATGGAAGATTGCACTGCAGCAGCACAAACCGGTAGCACTGGTGTTCTCGCGGCAAAAGCTGCATGTACTTGATCCGGAAAAGTATCCGATTGCGAACGGAGTAGAGCACGGCGCATATGTCCTGGTCGATTCAGAAGCTCAGCCACCGCAAATCGTCCTTATCGGGACAGGTTCGGAGGTGCATTTGGCCCTGGACGCGCGGGAGCGACTGGCAAAAGAGAGTATTCATGTACGTGTTGTTTCCATGCTATCCTGGGAACTCTTTGATGCGCAACCAGCCGAATACCGCAACCAAGTTCTCCCGAAAGATGTGCCAAAGTTGGCAATCGAGGCAGGCGTATCCCTGGCCTGGTGTAGGTACGTCGGAGAGAACGGAGGCGTAATCGGGCTGGATCGATTCGGAGCATCGGCTCCCGGCGAGGTCGTCATGAAGAAGCTTGGGTTCAATGTCGACAATGTTGTCACGCGTGCTCGTGCGTTGCTGGCGGGTGAACATGCCAGTTGCTCCGGCTACTGATCACGCCCGCTTCGAATTGAAGCATCGTATCGAATGAGAGCTCGAAAGGAGGGCCGTGGTGGAGAGTGACAAAGCTGAATTCGGGCGCATCAATTTCAAGAAACTCGTGCCCGGTGCATACCGTGCGATGCTGGCTCTGGAGACCTACGTCCATCAA
>DASUBD010000111.1:0-6776 GCA_035763445.1 Candidatus Angelobacter sp. | reverse complement strand
CTTTCGGCGCGGCTGGAACTGGTTAGATTTCTCCTGGATTCCAAGTCATTCAATCAGGCTGAGGCGGAACTGATTGCCGTGGGTAGAAACGTCCCGGAAGATGCATCGTTGCAGATGGAAATTGGTGATCTCTTTATGCGCGTGCCGGATTACGACCGGGCACTTGTACTTTACCGGCAGGCTTTGAAGCTTGATCGACACAATCCTGACGCCATGGCGCGAATTGGACGGGCGGCTTTCGAGTTGGGTGAATATCACGTAGCGGAACGGTACCTGCAATTGGCCCTGGCCGCGAGACACGATGATGCACAAAGTGCACAGTTGCTGGCGACCTCCAGAGCGGTTCAAAAGCTTGACCCTTATACTTCGTGGTCCTCAATAGAGCGCGACCGCACGGTACTAAGTGATTTTGATATTGCCGGCAATCGGCTGAACTCGTGCATCGCCAGTTCGAACTCCGGTCTGGCCAGTAATCCGGCCTTGCAATCGCTCAACACTCAATGGATGGATATGAAGAAAAGACTGAATGAGAAAAGCCTTCGTGTACACCCGGACTGGAGCGATTCGGCTATGGATCTGGTGTTCAACATTGAACGCGAAACCAGCAGTTTTTGCGGGAGCCCAGCCGGAGACGATCTCCTGTTGCTGATGATCGCCAAGAAACACGGGGGCAGCTAGGTGCTGAGCTTTCCCTGGAAAAGAGTTCACAGCTCTGTATTGGAAGATGAAGAAATCGCGCGCGCCCCAAAAAGGCCGCGGCCAAGGTCGCATGCCTTCCTTCGTTTTGTATTCCGCGAGGAAAGATTCTTCCTCATCTTGTCGGTATTCATCGGGATCTTTTCTGGATTCGCTGTAGTGTGCTTTCGTTTCGCGATTGAGCTCTGCCATATCTACCTGCTGAGAGCCGAGATCGCCGCCAGCCCATGGAGATTGATACTCACGCCCACGCTGGCAGGGCTGGTCATTGGAGCGGTTGTATTGCACGTGTTCCCGCTTGCGCGAGGCAGCGGCGTGAACCAGACCAAAGCTGCCCTGTACATCTTTAATGGTTTCATCCCGTTTCGAACCGCAATCGGGAAATTTATTACCTCATCGCTGGCAATTGGTTCGGGGCACTCGCTTGGTCCGGAAGATCCCTCGCTGCAGATAGGAGCAGGGCTTGCCTCAGCTTTGGGGCGGCGGTTACATCTCTCTCGTGACCGTATGCGGCTTATCGCACCTGTTGGCGCTGCCGCTGGTTTGGGTGCGGCATTTAATGCGCCCATTTCAGCCGTGCTGTTTGTGATTGAAGAGGTCATTGGCCGCTGGAGCGCAGGAATACTGGGCTCAGTCGTGCTATCGGCGGTGTCGAGCGTGGTGGTGATGCGTTGGTTTCTCGGTTCGGAGCCCCTCTTCCGCGTCCCACCCGTGGAACTGATCCGCCCAGCGGAACTCATCACCTATGCGGCGCTCGGCGTAGTTGGTGGCCTGGCCTCAGTCATCTTTTCTGGCGGAATTGGATTTTTTCGTCCCCGCCTGAAGAGCATGCCGCGCTGGACGCAATACTTCCAGCCTGCTTTAGCGGGGCTGGCGATCGGCTGCATAGCGGTATTGGGCGCACCCCAGGTAATGGGCGCTGGGTATGAGTTCATCGACCAGGCAATTCACAACCAGTTCACATGGGAGTTTCTGGGAATCCTTGCCGGTCTGAAGATCGTCGCAACTATTCTTTCTTTTGTGAGTGGAACGCCGGGCGGGATGTTTGCACCGACTCTCTTTATCGGCGCGATGCTGGGCGCATTCGTTGCCGGACTGGAACATAATTTATTTCCTCACCTTGCGATCTCGACAGGGACGTACGCAATGGTCGGTATGGGTGTGCTGTTTGCGGGATTCCTTCGGGCTCCCATGACCTCAGTGTTTATGGTCCTGGAGGTCAGCGGAAACTACACCATCATTCTGCCTGTGATTGTAGCGAACACGTTCTCCTACGTGATCTCACGCGCGCTTCAGCCTGTTCCCATATTTGACATGTTGACCCGGCAGGATGGCCTCGACCTGCCCTCAATGGAAGAACAGAGAGAAGAAGATGTTCTCAGGGTGGAAGATGCCATGCATGCTCCGCCAAGCGTGGTGCTGGAAGCGGAGCAAACAATTACCCAGGCTATCCGGCAACTGGACGGAGTTGAAGAAGAGAACATATTGGTAAGGCGGCATCGTACCGGATGGAACACAATTAGTTCGCGCGAGCTTAGAACGAGGCTGAGTGAAGGAAATGGCGAACTGAGTGTAATGACGGCTCTGCCGATGGGGGAAATTCCATATCTCCACCCTGATCATTCGCTCGATATTGCCATGCGTTATGTCTACAGGTGGCCAGTTCTGCCGGTCGTCAGCCGCGCTGATCTCGGTAAGCTCGAAGGCATCATTTCCAAGGAAGACGTGCTGAAACGATATCAGGACTCGGGCGAACACCTGGATGAAGTTGAAGAATAAGGCCGGTTCAGGGGTGACGAAGCTGGTAGAAGCTGTTTACTCCCCGTGCTTGGATTGTTCATCATTGCCATCGCTCTTCTTGTGCGATTGTTCTTCTGCCATGCTCTCCAGCATCTCCGGATCCGTAATTGGCGTTGAGATCACGTAGCCGCCGCTGGCCCACTTACCCAGATCAATCAGCCGGCAGCGCTCGCTGCAGAAAGGAAAATCCTGTGATCCTGCAAGCACCAGAGTGCGGCACGTGGGACAGCGCAACGATTGAACTTTTTTCCTGGCCATACCTGAATTAGATGACCACAAGTCAGTCTATGATCTTTGCCACCAGATCATATTCGTGAGCTTCTGTGATCTCGCAACGGTAGAACTTGCCCGGCTCGAGTTCTTCCCGCCAGCCAAAGTCGTTGATGAACAACTTGCCGTCGATCTCCGGAGCATGCATCTCCGTGCGGCCTTCCCAGAGCAGTTCCGTCTCTTCAGAGGGGCCAAGGGCCAGCACATCAAACTCTTTGCCGACCAGCTTCTTCTTGTTCCTTTTGCTGATCTGCTTCTGGGCCTGCATCAGCTTACGCCTGCGGCTCTCAATCGTGCGCTGCGGGACTTTGTCTTCCAGATGGTACGCCGCTGAGCCTTCCTCATCTGAATAGGCGAATACTCCCAGCCAGTCGAACTGGGCAGCGTTCACAAAATCACACAACTCCTGAAAGTCTTTTTCCGCCTCGCCGGGGAACCCCACAATGAATGAGGTTCGCAATGTGAGATTGGGAATTTCCTTTCGCATCTTCTCGATCGATCTGAGAAAAATCTCGGGGCCGCCGCCACGCTTCATCCGCTTCAGCAGGGAGGCTGATGCATGTTGCAGAGGAACGTCAATGTACGAACAAATTTTCTGGTTCGCGGCAATGGTTTCCAGGAGCTTGCCGGTAATCTTGTTGGGATAGGCGTACAGGAACCTTACCCAGCGTAGATCATCAATTTTTGCCAGCCTCTCCAGAAGCAGAGCCAATCCGTCTTTCAGCCCCAGATCTTCGCCATAGCAGGTAGTATCCTGGCCGATCAGAGTGATCTCACGCACGCCGCTGCGGGCCAGCCTCTCGCCTTCTGCAATGACGGATTCAAAGTGTCGCGAGCGGAATTTGCCTCGCAGTTGCGGAATAATACAGAAGCCGCAGGGGTGATCACAGCCTTCGGCAATCTTGATGTACGCGGAAGCTTTCGGAGTCGCCAGAACGCGGGGCGTGCTCTCGTCATAGAGATAATTGGGCAGATCAGCAATGGCGCCGTCCCATTCCGCGCGGGAAAAGCGCCCGCTCTGCTCGCGTGCCAGCCCTTCAGCGCGTCCCTGTACGCCGGATTTCAATGCCTGGCTGGCTGAACTCGAATTGAGAATGACAAACGGAGAATTGCTTTCCGTACGCGTGCTGGATGTCTCAACTCCTGCTGCAGCCAGTATGTGTTCCAACTCACCCGTACCTACAACTGCATCCACTTCCGGGATGTTTTTCTGTATCTCGTCTCGATAGCGCTCCACCAGGCACCCGGCCACAACCAGCTTTTTCGCTTTGCCGCTGATCTTGTGCTGCGCCATCTCAAGGATGGTGTTGACGGATTCCTGTTTGGCGGAATCGATAAACGAGCAGGTATTTACCACGATTACATCGGCATCGTCGGCGCGGGACGTAATGCTGGCCCCGCCAGTCTGAAGCATGCCCATCATCACCTCGCTGTCTACGAGGTTCTTCGGGCAGCCCAGACTGACAAATCCCACCTTCACGGGAGCCGTGGATGGAGAGTCATTCGGGGCAGATTTTTCCTGCTGGGGCGTTACTCTGAGGTTCTCAACTGGCATGCAATCTCTTTATTTTATCATTGTCGAACTCAGGTAGATGACCAACAAACCCCTCTGGAATCGTAGCTTCTTCAGGAACACTGGCGTGCTCGCCGGGAATGCGCTGCACGCCAGAAGACCGGCAGGCAACAGAAGAGACGGTTCAGTGAAATAGCAGAAAACAGGAAGAACTACTTTTTAGCGAGCATCTCTTCAAACAATTCGGGCAATCGGGCAGCGTCCTCTACTGACTCTGCAAAGCGTGCACGCTCATAGTGCTGGGTAAAGGTTACAACTTCATCCCGGATCTCAGGATCGGCAATGGATTCGGCAAACTCTCCGGGCGTTTGGGCCGCCTCTTTGCGGAAGCCGCGCCTCGCCATGCGTTTGAGCATCCGCAGATACCAGAAGCTTGCTGCTGTCCGCGGCGCCTGTTGCGGATCACGCGCCTTCCGCCTGCGTTCAAATGTTCGCCAGGCCTTGGGTATAAATGGCAAAGCCAGAAGCAGCGCCAGGACGATGCACCAGTTCGCCATCTCCTGCGGTGTCAGTTCACTCAGCCATTTTTCCCAGCTTAGCGCCAGCCTTACAGCGCGGGTGTAGTTCACGGCGAGCCATGAGCGGAACGTAACCTGCGCGTGTCCGGTGCTGGCACTGATATCAGCGCTGAGTTTCATCTGGTGGCTGAAGTCATAGTTCACCACCCATTCACGCCAGAGCTCACTGGCCGCATCCATATACAGGGAAAGGCGAGACCATGTGGTTGATTCCACCAGAGCATCACTGGCCGGAGTGGGATCAAACGTCACCCATCCGAATTCAGGGAAGTAAGCTTCCACCCACGAATGAGCGTTCTTTTCACGGACGATATAGCTTCCGGTCAGGTCGTTGTATTCTCCGCCGCGAAATCCGTTCACCACGCGAGCTGGAATGCCCAGCGTCCGCAGCATCACCGTCATGGATGAAGCAAAGTACTCGCAATGGCCTTTCTTGCGCTGAAACAGAAAGTAAGCCAGCGGATCAGGCGTGCGCCCCCCCGGAAGCTGAAGCGTGTAACCGTAGTTCTTCTTCAGGTAATTCTCAATTTCGCGTGCGCGAGCATAGTTGGAATCTGCCGATGCAGTTATCCTCTGGGCCAGAGCGGCCACGCGCGGATCAATATGAGGCAGCTGCAAATATAAGGTAGCGACCCGCGGAGGATAATCGCGGGAATTTGAGTTCCGTACATATATCTCCGGATCACGCGCATCTGCCTCTGCCGTGTAGACACCAATGGCCTGCGCGTTGTCCGCCTCCTGGAGTCCATTTCGCGTGACCACGCCATGACGGTTGTATACCGCTCCATCCGGCGTCAATTCAACCATGCGGTAATTACCGTTCAGCCTGGTAGGTACCGGGGCAAGGAAAAATATGGGCAGACCGGTGGGCTCCATCACCACGCGGTAACTGAAGGTGGGCAATCGCGGAGGCGGAGCCGCTCCGGAATAGAATGCTGATCCATTGAGCTGGAGAAGATCCAGAGGGACATTATTCAAGCCATGCGTGACGGGATCTTCTTCGGCATTCCACCAGCGTTGTCCATCAAAATTAGCCAGGGAGATGCCGCGCCACTTCACATCCCGCGGCAGCTTTCCGTAGAGCACCTGAACGTGCATAACGACCGCGCTCGATTGCTGGATCTGACCAATGCCGCCCAGCCGCACCTCCTGGCTGAAGCCGCTCAGCATGGCCCCCTGTACACCAAAGTTGCGGAGGTACCCGGCGCTATTGATGCGCGGCAGCACAAAAAAGATGAGTGCGGCTCCAAGCAGGGTAAATGTGCCCAGTAGAGATGCCGCGGCAGCCAGAGAGCGCTGAAAACGTCCATCCATGTGAGCAGGCACGCTAACAGACATCAGCTCTCTCTCAGAGCGCCGCATCTCCATGCTGACAAACGTGGCGATGGAAACCACGATGAACAGCGAGAATGTCGCCAGGAACATGGTGTCCACGGTGAGTACCGCGGCTGCCAGCAGCATCAGGAATGAAATCACGGCCAGGTACACCAGGTCGCGGTCCCGGCGTACGGAAAAGATCTTGATGACCATGATGAACAGCACCAGGTGCACTGTGGCATTGATGAAGCTCTGGGAAAAATAGAAATAGTCGGCCGCGTAGAAGATGAAATAGACCAGCGTCAGGTAGGTGGTCCAGCGTTCAGAGATGACCGGCATCTTCCGCATCAGTAGCAGGTAGCCGCGGAATACGAGAGCCGGAATCACCAGAGCCAGAGAGGGCAGGTCCAGCTTGTTGGTGCCCATCAGGGCCGCGAAGCCGGTTACCAGAAGCAGATAGAGGGACCATTGAAAGAACCTCTCCGCGCTCCCGTGCGAGGGAGTGCCGTAAGAGGACACAATCATGGTCTGGCTTACTGCTTTGGCGGGCACCACTCCATTCTCCCTGAATTTATAGGGGTATTAAAGCCCAAATCATCTGT
>DASUBD010000110.1:0-2264 GCA_035763445.1 Candidatus Angelobacter sp. | reverse complement strand
TTATGCCAACCGTTACCCGGAAGAGCTTGCAGGCCTGGTCCTCTTGGACCCGCTTACGCCAGAAGAGTGGATTGAGCCGACGTCGGCGCAACGCTGGAACCTTCGTGGCGGGATTTGGTTCTCACGTGCCGGCGGAGTTCTCGCGTCACTGGGCGTTGTGCGGTTCTGTCTGTGGCTGCTGCAACGGGGCAACTCAACCACGCCCAAGAGCGTGCTCGCGCTATTTGGTCCCAGGGCAACGGAAACAGTAGGCCGAATTTTGCGCGAACTGCTCAAGCTTCCTCCCGAGTCCGTTCGAGTGATTCGCGCCCGCTGGAGCACTCCCACCTTTTTCTGGACCATGGCTGAATATCTCAAGGCGCTTCCCACATGCGCCGCCGAACTCGGAGGCCGCTCATTCCCTCAGCAGGTCCCGGTCACTGTACTTTCCGGAGGGCATCAGCCGCAGGTTCGACTGGATGAACACGCCGCGATCGCGGCGCATTCCATCCGCGGTCGGCACATCATTGCCGACAAAAGCCGCCACTGGATCCACCTCGATCAGCCGGAACTGGTGGTGGAAGCCGTGAGAGAGATGGTCACGGCAACACAGGCGGCGCCAGTGTCGCACGACTGATGCTGCTTCAGAACCTGCTGCCTGCTTGGGGCTGTTCTCAAAGCATTTACAATATCTGCTGATCTCATCCAAAAATGTCCAGGAGCGAACGTAAGGGAATGAAGAAAGTTGTTGAGCGCGAGAGAAACAAGAACTATTACCGTGTGCTGCACGTTCCCATCTGGATCTGGGCTTTCTGGATTCTGCCCGGCCACCTCGAGGCCGATCTTTATGCTCATGGCCCGGACCGTCGCCATTGGATCTGGCTGGCGATTGTGACCGCGATTTGCGCCTGGCGCGGCTTGTCGGGCAGGCTGCCCGGCGCCGAGCTGAAGCCGTACATCACCCATTATGGCGAGGAGAAGCCAAACCTCTGGTATCGCGTGATCTGCTACACCACGGCCTGGATCGATCTGCTGGTTCCGTTCACTATTAATCTCATCGGGCTCGTCTACAACTTCTTTACCGGGCTGTATCCCATCAACAGCATGTACCGCAATGTTTACTACGTGCTGGCCGGGGCCATCATTCTGGCTACCGTGCTGGACGTCACCCCACGGGCCCGCCGCTCCACACGGGGCGAGGGTGAAGAGAAGGGCTGGTTCTACGTTGCCGTCTGGATGGTTGTACCCACTCAGCTTGCGGGATGGGCCATGTGGAGGCTGGGCCGCTTCTTTGATCTTGCGCCGAACACGCTAGGAGACCTTCGTCTGTTCAGCTTTGTCGCGGTCGCAGTTGCGTTCTTCCTGCTTGGATACTTTGGCAAGCTGCCCCGGACGCAGCGCTACTACATACCTAAAGGCACGATTTCAGACATGGAAGTTTCCGCTGGCGTATAGGTCGTCCAGTCCAGGCTCAATGTTGGTGTCTCCTCGAATGCATATAGAATGCTCAAGAAGCGGCCTTCCACTCTGGTCGCTTTGAGATCAGGAGATCGTTTCATGTCGCTTTCGTCCAGCCGTCGTGCAGCGCGCACCGTGCAGTCTGAAATTCGGGTGATGTCCATTGAATGCGAAAAGATCAAGGGCATCAACCTTGCCCAGGGTGTCTGTGACACTCCCGTGCCGGAGATAGTCAGGGAAGGCGCGCGACAGGCCATGGAGCAGGGCATCAACAGCTACACGCGTGCCGAGGGACTGGCGCCCATTCGTGAAGCCGTTGCCCAGAAGATGGGACGCTTCAACGGCATTGAGTGTGATCCTGAGACCGAAGTCATCATCCATTCCGGGTCAACAGGCGCGTTTTATGCCAGCTGTCTTGCACTCCTTAATCCCGGTGATGAGGTCATTCTCTTTGAACCTTATTACGGCTACCATCTGAACACAATTATCGCGGTCGAGGCGGTGCCGGCGTATGTGACGCTCCACGCGCCCGATTGGAGTTTTTCTCCGGAAGACCTGGAGCGTGCAGTTACGTCGCGCACACGGGCCATCATGATCAACTCGCCCGCTAATCCCTCCGGAAAAGTTTTTACTCGTGAAGAACTTGGCTGGATTGCCGAGTTCGCCAGGAAGCACGACTTGTTCGTCTTTACGGATGAGATCTACGAATACTTTGTTTATGAGGGCCAGCACATCAGTCCGGCTACCCTGCCGGGGATGCGCGAGCGGACGATCACTATTTCGGGCTACTCGAAAACCTTCAGCATTACCGGCTGGCGGGTTGGATA
>DASUBD010000109.1:0-4090 GCA_035763445.1 Candidatus Angelobacter sp. | reverse complement strand
TCCTGTTGGCCAGCCTGTGCGCCAGGCGCTTTGGCCGTAATGCTGAACGAGGTGGGACCAAAACTGATTCCGTTTACCACGCCACCAGCCAGGGTGATGGAGTTGGCCACGTTCACGTCAATGTTGAGCACCAGCGGCGAGCTTCCCACGGTGATAGCCGGGTTCAAAGGCACGGAAATAGAAGAGCTGGCCGGGCCGTTGATATGGACCGGAGTTCCGGTGCTGTTGAGGAAAGTAAGCTCCGAATTGACCAGTGTGAGATTCGCCGCGGAGAAAGTGCCCTGCGGCAGATTTCCGGTTACGAACGGCTCAAATTTCCCCGACTGGTGTGTAAGCTCAATGCGGTTGTTCGCCGGGACAGTTACGGTCACATTCGCTCCACCACCGCTGGGTGTGAGGCTCAAAGCTGAAACGCTGACTTCAAATGAGATCACGCTGTCAGCGGGCGCGTCCCCGAACCTGACCTGGGTGTTGGCAGCGCTGCTGCCGGGTGTTGGCGTTGGGCCGGGGTTTACGCTGGAACCGCCTCCACCGCAACCTGCGGCGAAGAGGATTCCGGCAACAAGAACAAGGGCAAGGGCGGTCTTTGTGACCATCTGAGCAAGCGATTTCAAGTTTTCAGTACGCATTGATTTCAAATCTCCTTCGCGTGGGGGGACTTAGTTGTTTTTCTTGGAAGTGTTGTCCCTGGGTCCAGAGTGCTTCGCGGCGGAGCGTGATAACTTGCCGTGGTGCATTGGTTCTGCCGGGGCCAAACTCGTCCGTCGATCTCGAACATCTTCTAACTACTTAGTGCTTTGTTGTTGATGCTCTGATAGGTAAGACACTGCTCTTCTACCGACAGAACATCTTTTTGACGATACAGCTCTGGACCGTGGCGCCGGTCTTTAAGACCCAGGTGATGCAAGCGATGTGATCGTTATGGGACTCCCGAACCGACTAAACCCTGGGTGAAGGCCGGTTCGCAATGAAAGATAACTTGGGATTTGTGAGCTGAATGTGATAACGGTCACGCGAAAGGCTTTTTATTTCGGCAAAAACTAATCCGTGCAAGGAGCAAATTTGTTTCGCCGACGAATAACTCGTTGATTCCCAAAATGGTTGTGAGCTGCTGTCTACAGTTCAAGGACCGCGATATTGACGTATATTCACCGCGAAGTCTCCAATGCCTTCGACTTTCGTGCCGTCATCTAGAAAGCGAGCGGCACGTCAAAATCGGTTAAACTAAAGAGAATGGCTATCATCCAGCGCAGGAAGAGTGTTGCCGCCAATATTGGCGGCGTCCTCGTGGGCGGCGACGCCCCTGTTGTCGTGCAGTCCATGACAAACACTGACACGGCCGATGTCCCCGGCACCATTCAACAAGTGGCTCAATTGGCTCGGGCGGGCTCTGAGCTGGTGCGCGTTACTGTGAATAATGACGCTGCGGCAAAAGCCGTCCCGGCGATTGTGGAAGGTCTGGCCAAACAGAACATCCGCGTTCCTGTCATTGGCGACTTTCACTACAACGGGCACCTTCTGCTCACCAAATATCCGGAATGCGCGCAGGCCCTGGCCAAGTACCGAATCAATCCCGGGAACGTAAGCGTCGGACGCAAGGACGATAATAATTTCCGCGCCATGGTGGAAGTGGCTATTAAGAATGACAAACCTGTGCGCATCGGCGTGAATTGGGGCTCGCTGGATCAACAACTGCTCACCCGCATGATGGATGAAAACTCCCGCCTCGCCGAGCCCAAAGATGCTCGCGACGTGACCATGGAAGCCATGGTAGTAAGCGCTCTGCGTTCAGCGGAGATCGCCGAAGACACCGGCCTGCCGCACAATTACATTCTGCTTAGCGCCAAGGTCAGTGGTGTTCAGGATCTGGTTGACGTGTACCGTAACCTGGCTTCTCGCTGCGACTATCCATTGCACCTGGGGCTGACCGAAGCCGGCATGGGGGCCAAAGGCATTGTCAGCAGTACGGCCGGCCTGGCTGTCCTGCTGCAGGAAGGCATCGGCGACACCATACGTGTTTCGCTCACCCCCGCGCCCAACGGCAATCGCGCAGAAGAAGTGATTGTGGCTCAGCAGATTCTTCAGTCACTGGGAATTCGCAGCTTCACTCCGCAGGTCACGGCGTGTCCCGGATGCGGCCGCACTACCAGCACGTTCTTTCAGGAAATGGCGGAGCAGATCCAGACCTATCTTCGCGAAAACATGCCCATCTGGAAGGAAAAGTATCCTGGGGTGGAAGAGCTGAAGCTCGCGGTGATGGGCTGCGTAGTCAACGGACCGGGCGAATCGAAGCACGCCAACATAGGAATTTCTCTGCCCGGCACTTTTGAGGAGCCCAAAGCTCCGGTATTTGTTGACGGCAGGCTTATGACGACGCTGAAGGGCGATCGCATTGTCGCTGAGTTTATCCAGATTCTCGACGAATACGTCGACACCCGTTACGGCTCGGGCCGAACCAGAGAAAAATTGGCCGTTCAAGTCTGAAGCTGGCTGCGCTCATCCGTAATCAGCGCGCCTTTCCTGGCCTGATAGTTCATGCAGCCAATAAACCGTAGCTGATCGCCAGCCAAACTCCAAAAAATGCAAGCATCGCTGCAATACGCACCGCAGCATTGTCGACAATCTTATTCCACTTTGCATCCATGACCTTCTCCTGAAAACCAGCCTTGCGATCTCTTTATTTTTTGACGTTGTTAAGTTTTTTTGGTCATCGCGTGAAGATGCGAAGCTGAAGCACATCAGTCATCCGGTTTCAACGAATCTTTACAAAAGTTTTGCTACCACTCCGCTTTCCACATCGTCATATCAGTATTCATTCTTTTCTCTCTCACCCTGATGGGAGCGAACGGAGATAAGGAAGCGGATGAGCGGCCCGGTATTTTGAAGTTGGTTCTGACCTCACGACCATCATCAGAAATTGTGCTGTAAACCCCGTCGCCTGAGTTCGCCAGTTCTCGTCGGGGTGTTAAATCTCTGCAACTCAGGCCAGCAGTTTCCATCTTTCGCATCTCTTCATCCAAGCTATACAAGCCCTAACGGCGTCGAAGTGGGGAGAGAATGCGTCTGTACAAATTCCACAGCAAACCTCAGGATCCTCGAGTTCAGGAACATGCCAGGGAGAACGCCTCGCCCTGGAAGCTGGGCGGCCTCACGCCCTGGAAGCTCAGCAAAAGAGTTTATGAGGAGATATGGGAGGATGAGGTCCTTACCCGCTCTGCTGCTCTCTCCTTTTATTTTGTTGCTGCCCTGGTTCCAATGCTGTTCTTTGTTCTAACCATGCTGGGCTTTTTCGCCCAGAGTCATGACCTCGAAACCAACCTCTTCAACTATGCCGGCCGCTTTTTGCCTCCTGATGCATTCACGCTGCTGGAGAGGACGCTGCATGAAATCGCGCGGAATGCCAGCGGCTTCAAACTGGCAACCGGCCTTGTGCTGGCCCTCTGGTCCGGTTCCGGCGGCCTCAGTTCCATCATGGACGCCTTGAACCGCTGCTACCACGTAACTGATACCCGGCCTTATTGGAAGCAAAAGCTCATCTCGATTCTCCTGACCATTGCCATTGCGGCGCTCACGATTGTGGCCCTGGTGATTGTTCTTTACGGCGGAAGCATTGCTCAGTTCGTAGGTTCGCACACCGGGCTCAGTGACATCGCCGTGCTGGGATGGCGCATAGTGCAATGGCCACTGGCGGTGTTCTTCGTCGTCTTGGCTTTCGCATTGATGTATTACTTCTGTCCCGACACCGAACAGAAATGGTCGTGGATTACTCCTGGATCTTTATTCGGGGTGCTGTTATGGATTGGCGCTTCAGTCCTCTTTCGTGTCTACCTTCATTTTTCGAATTCGTATAGCAAGACCTATGGCTCGCTTGGCGCCGTCATTATCCTGCTTTACTGGCTCTTTATTACTGGCCTGGCGATTTTGATTGGCGGGGAGATTAATTCTGAGATTGAAAATGCCGCCGCCAAACGGGGCCACCCCGAAGCCAAAGATGCAGGCGAGAAGGTGGCCTAACAACGCGGCACCGCTTGTCAGCATTCGACGGGGCCAGGCTGCCCGCTCTCTCCGCTGACGTGCTCTGGCTAATTGC
>DASUBD010000108.1:0-5555 GCA_035763445.1 Candidatus Angelobacter sp. | reverse complement strand
GGCGCGGTGCTCTGGATACAGGGCTTGCTTCGTCGAGGAAGGACTCTCTCATGGCTATCGCAATGACCGCGCAATACAGTGGATTACCGGACTTTTTTATTCTTGAGGCAAGCGAGGAATCGCCAAGACGGGACCTGCTCGCCCGGCATGCCAGAAGCATTGCCGGTCCGGCAACACGCATCTTTCTCGCGAACACTGCATTTGAAGCAGGCGGGCCGTGGGCTGGCGTGAACACTCTTTTTGCCTCTATTTTCCCTGAAATCGAGTCTGAGCGGCCTGATTTGGTGGAAAAGCACATCGTCGAACTTGTCTATGTACTACCTCGCTTGCGGCAACGTTACACAGTAAAGCATCGGAACCTCACAGATCTCGCTCCGATAGAAGAACGCTCTCGCTTCTTCGCTGCAGACCGGGCCTACCGCGTGCTGCAGGGCTTGATCGACCTGATTCAGAAATGGAAAAGTGTGAAAGATGCGGACATCCCTTGGGTGATCGTCTGCGACGGTTACGACAAAGCGAGCATGATGAGCCGCTTCTTCTTCAAGGAACTTGCCCGGCGACTGGGGCAGCGGTTGCATATCACACTGGTCCTCGGCGTGGCTCCGGAGATGTCCCCAAAAATACAGGCCTTTTTCCCTTCACATCTCACCGGCGTTGCACTAAAGCTAACAGCGCCAGCGGAACCAAGAGAGCCAATGGACCCGGCTGAAGCTGAACAACGCGCGCTCTCCTTGGAAGCTGGCATCGCCGGTGACCGGATTGAGATACAACTCAATTTGCCGGAATTATTGCGTTTGTGGAATGTGGCGGGCCGCAAGGACAAGCTGCTCGAATACAGGCATTTTGGGCTGGAAACCTACAACACGCTCGGGCTTTACGAAGACGCCCAATATTATGGCCGCGGGCTCCTGGACTTGGCCCTGGAAATTACACCTTCAGATGAACGCATGATTTGGTCCATCATCGTCAAGATCATGATGTGTCACATGGGGCTCGGCAACGCCGAAGCGGGAATCGAGTTTGCCGAGGGGCCAGCCTTAAAGAATATGCCTGCTTCCCGCCATTTGTGGCGCGCCCAGTTCTTCTACCTGGTAGCGATGTTTTACGCCAGATACAGCAAGCCGCGAAACCTGCCGCGGGGGGAGGAATACCTGGAACTTGCTCTTCAAGAGCTCGACAAAGCTGATATACCGGACCATCTGCGTCACTTTGAGACCGTGTTCAACCGCAATGGTCTCGCGATGATCCGAAGCTTTGAGAAAAAATTTGATCAGGCAATCGACCTCTGCAAGACAGGACTGGCCAGATTGAACCAGCACCTGCCGGCCGACAAGCATGTCCTCCATCGCTCAATCCTGATCTACAACATTGCCCAGGTCTACTCGTCGATGGGTGCAACAGAAGAAGCAATTGCCTACTACTCTGAAGCAATCGCCATGGACCCAAACTATTCCGAATATTATAACGAGCGCGGCAGTCTATACATGCATCAAGGGCGCATGTCTGATGCTCTCCGGGACTATCTGCAAGCCACTGAACTAAGTTCGCCTTATTACGAAGTTTTCACCAACCTGGGGCAATGCTATCGCAAGATGGGCCAGATGGAAGCCGCGGTCGGAGCTTATACGCGTTCGCTGGAGCTTGAGCCCTCCCATACTCTTGCATTGCTTGGACGCGCGCAGGCCAATGAAGCACTGGGAAGGCGCGAGGAAGCGGTTCACGATTACACCGCCGCCATCGAGCGCGATCCTGCCCAGTGGGACTCCTTCGCCTGCCGCGGAGTGCTTTATTATGAGCTCGGCCGTTTGGAAGAGTCCCTGCGCGACCTTGAAGCCGCCACTCTCCTTAATCCCGATAATGCGGACCTGCAAGAGAACCGCGCCATCCTTCTCGGCGATCTGGGCCGGCATGCTGAAGCTATAGAGCTCCTGCAAGGAGCATTGATGCGGACTTCTTCTGAAGCAGAGCGAAAAAGCCTGAACGACCGGCTTGCCTGTATAAGCGTGGAACAAAGCAAAGCAAAGTCCGCGGCAGCAACAATTGACCAGTTGCAGCAGGCATAACTCCGGCCAATCACTGTCTCTGCCAGATAAATGTAGGGGAGATCACTTATGAGGATACGGCTCATTTTAATTCTATGTTTGCTGGTGCCATTCGGGAGCCACACTTCAGCGCAGACCACTAACCAGAACTATCAACCGGTGTTGCGGTTCGATCCTGCACGAAGTGCAGCCCAGGACATACACGATGCGGTGGAAGAAGCAAACCGGACAAACCGGCGTGTGCTGATGGAAGTTGGAGGCGACTGGGCGAGCTGGTGCCATACCATGGATCAATTTTTTCAGACCCATTCTGATCTGCGCGACTTTCGCGACAAGCACTACGTCACGGTATTTGTAAACTACAGTGTGGAGAATCAGAACCGCCCGGTGCTGGATAAATATCCCAAAATTTATGAGTATCCTCATTTCTTTGTTCTTGATGGAACGGGGAAAGTCCTGGTTTCCCAGCAGACCAGCCTTCTGGAGCAGGGTGAGACATATAACCCGGAAAAAATGAGTGTTTTCCTTCGCAAATGGGCCAATTAAAGCAACTACATTACTATTGTGCATTTCAGTTACCTTCTGGCTTGAGTTGTGCTCAGGTATTTGTATACTTATAGCCAGTTACTCTTGAACAGGGACAGATCAGGCCATGGTGGCTGAGAATTTTCGATATGTGCTTCGGGGATTTAGAAGCCGCCCCGGCATTCTTGTGGCGAGTACACTAACGCTCGCCATCGCCATTGCAATATGCATTTGTGTTTTCAGCGTTGTAGACGCGGTATTACTCAAGCCGCTGCCCTATCCTGGCGCTGAGCGGATCGTTTTTTCCTGGCGGCTGGTTCCCGCTGGCCATGACGTTGGCTATGATGTTATTCCCTGGGGCCTGCCGGACGTCCGGCGCTTTTGGCGGGAAAGCCGGAGCTACGATGCTCTGGGCGCCTTCAAAAGTGATTCTTTCAACCTCACCGGCAATCATGAACCTGTTTTTGTGGAAGGGGTCCGGGCTTCGTCGGGATTTTTTCCCGCATTGGGAATCCAGCCGCTCCTTGGTCGAACCTATTCTCCAGATGAAGATACGCCAGGCCATGAGCACGAAGTAGTGCTCGGGTACCAGCTATGGCAAAACAGGTTCAATGGAGACAGGAACATCCTGGGACAATCCATTAACCTCAATGGCCAGGCCTACAACGTGGTCGGTGTGATGCCTGAGGGTTTTGATTTTCCACGCGTGGAAGAAATGCCGGGAAGCTTTGACTTCCCCAGGAAGGCCGAGCTTTGGGTCCCGCTGGCATTACCGCAGGCCCCAACTGGACCGGCGGATCCGGATGAGTTAGCCGTGATCGGGCGGCTCAATCCCGCCACCACGCCTGCGCAAGCGCAATCTGAGATGGACATTTTTGCGGCCGAAGCCGACCGCGAACATCCGCAGGCGGTGGGGTGGCACCGTGCGCGCATTACTTCACTTGCCGAGCAGGTCTCCGGAACTGTGCGCCGGCCTTTGCTTCTTATGCTCGGCGCCGTACTTGTGGTGCTGGCAATTGCTTGCAGCAATGTCGCGAATCTCTTTCTTGCCCGATCCATTGACCGTAAAAGAGAATTCTCTCTGCGCGAAGCGCTTGGAGCAAGAAACTACCACCTGTTCAAATTGCTTTTTGCTGAAAGCTACCTGGTGTCAATGCTTGGCGGTGCTATCGGCCTGGGCTTGGGTGAGATGGGGATCGTCTTCATGGAGCAGCTGGCGCCGACGAACATCCCCCGCCTCGGTGAAGTCGCCATTGACTGGAGAGTGCTTGCGTTTGTTCTCGGCATCGTCATTATTTGCGGTCTGGTATTCGGCTTCCTCGCCACTCTCGGCGTTCTGAAAACCAATATTGTCGAGACACTGAAAGAAGGCGGCCCCAGGTACAGTCCGGGACACCGTTCGCAAAAAATGCGCGATTTCGTCCTCGTCGGTCAGATAGCGCTTGCGCTGGCTCTCACCATGAGCGCTGCCTTGTTGACCCGCTCATTTTCCAACTTGCTCCGTGTAAATCCAGGCTTCCAGGCGGAGAAAGTCCTGACGTTTGAGCTTTCCTTGCCCTCCACCAGTTTCAAGGAGTCGGACAAAATCGTAGGATTTTATCAGGATCTGCTCGATAAGCTGAACGGCATGGGAGAGATACAAGCTGCCGGGATTGCGGAAACAGTTCCTATGAACGGCTCTGGGGACAGCACAATCATCCGCATCCTGGATCACGCGGCTCCCCTGAAGGAAGACCGTCCCATTGCCGGATACAATATCGTTTCCCCCCGATTCTTCTCCGCTATCGGGACGCCTTTGCTCAAAGGCCGTTTCTTTGAAAAGACGGATACTCCCTCTTCACCCCAGGTTGCGATCGTGAATGATGCGATGGCGAAAAGATACTGGCCAACGGAAGATCCAATCGGAAAGCGAGTCGGGCTGGGTGATCCGAAAGCGCCGGTAATGGTTGTGGTGGGCGTGGTCGCGAATATTAAGCAGCAAACACTTCACGATGAACCCGAGCCGGCGATGTATGTGCCTTTTACTCAGAATCCATGGCCTTCCATGCTCACCATGCAGTTTGCGGTACGCACAGCGGAAGATCCCGCTCTGGCCGTGAAGTCGGTCCAAAATGCCGTTCTTGGGCTGAACCCCGATCTACCGCTCGCCAAAGTGGTGACACTGAAGACGTTGCTCAACAATTCCCTGGTGCAACCAAAATTTTCGATGCTCCTGATGGTGGTGTTCGCCGTGTGCTCATTGTTCCTGTCTGCTATCGGCATTTACGCGGTGATGAATTATTCCGTAATGCAAAGGACGCAGGAGATCGGCATTCGCATGGCATTAGGGGCAGGGCGGCAGCAGATACTTGCCCTGATCGTGGGAAATGGACTGAAGCGCGCAGTGTTTGGAATAGTGCTGGGCGTAGTCGCCAGTATTGGGGCGGCCCGCGTGATGGAGACCGTCCTTTACGGAACTCATCAGGCAGGTGCGCTGATCCTGGCCGGAGTATCAGTGCTACTGTTGCTCGTGTCAGTTGCAGCAGCTTATATTCCCGCGTTGCGGGCCTCAAGAGTTGACCCCATGGTTGCATTCAGGCAGGAATGACCGGAGGCAGGCATTTTGTCAGGCAAGAAAGTATGGGTGTTTTATCTCTACTGCAGTGCGCTCTTTTCAGCGGTTTACCTGCCTGTCACTGCCTCGGACGGCGCCGCACCGCAGATCTTTGCCCCTGGCGTGATTTCAACCGGCCACGAATTTGGAATTACCTTCACTCCCAATGGCAAGGAGTTATACTTCAGCCGGTTTGAGAGCAAGCAACCCATTCATATTTTTCACGCGGTCATGGCTGACGGCAAATGGCAACAGCCGGAGCGCATTTCATTCTCCAGCGATCACTGGTCGGACCTCGATCCATTTTTGAGTCCCGATGGCAAGCATCTGTTTTTTGTCTCCACTCGACCAGCCCCCGGCGCGGTGGCAGGCAGCAAAAATATGGATATTTGGGT
>DASUBD010000107.1:0-5238 GCA_035763445.1 Candidatus Angelobacter sp. | reverse complement strand
CTGCATCCGGCATTTCCGGTTCCGGCGGAAGGGTTACGACATCAATTCCCAGACGCTGCAACCCCCTGACATAATCCAGGTGCTGCCTGGCAGCCAGGTCGTAATCAATCCAGGAGCGCTTCATATAAGTCAGCTCGCAGTTCAGGATTGCAGGGCTGAGCGGTCTGGTAAGAGCGACGAGTCCTTCGGTCTGGGTAGAAACAATTTGCATGATTCAATTCAAAATGGTTGTGAGCAGGGAACGGAATTGGTTAAAAAGAGGTTGAATTGGTGAGGATGAACTATCCGAGAGCTACGGCCATTGTTTCGTGCTCAGGTGCCCGGCAGAGAGCGGCAGCAGCTTCCAGGGCCTCATTGAAATAGCCTGCGATACGCTCGATCGTCTCCTGACTGTATGCGTCCTTGTTATAAGTCCAGACGTGGCGCAGGCGTCCGCCCATTACGCTGGCATCGATAGCGAGGAGATGGCTTTGCTGAGTTTCCGGCGGCTGCGAATCACCTGGCGATTCAGGTGTGCTGATGAAGGGTCCAGATGCTTTCAACGTGGTATCGAATTGCCCCAGGTAATTGAAACAGATATCCGCGTCCGGCAGTTGCTCAAATCTTTCCCGAATGGAAGGATCGGGATGGAGATAACGGAGTATGCCATAGCTGATGCCTCCGTCCGGCACACTGCGAAATTCCCGGCGCACTGATTCCAGAGTTGCTTCAAAGTTATCCGTTTGTCCATGAAGGAGCACGGGGAAGATGCTTGTAAACCATCCTACGGTCCGGGTGAGGTCCACATCCGGGAACAATTCTTCACGCCCATGTCCCTCCAGATGCACTTGGGACCATGCATTTCCAGTCCAGCGCGCCAGGGTGATCGCCAGCGCACTCAGCAGAATCTCGCTGATTGGTGATTTCAATCTCTTCGGAGCGCCGCGCAGCAGAAGTTCTGTTTGCTCATGGGGAATGGCTGCTTCATACATTCGCATTGATGAACGTGGATAGCCACTCACAAGGAAATCGGTCGGCAACGGAAGTGCCCGTTGCATTGCGGGCTTCAGCCAGAAGTCGAGATGAGATGTAATTTCAGGGCCTGCGGCATATTGATTCAGCCGGCGGGCCCACTCGAAATAAGATGTACCTGGACTGGGCAGGTGCAATTCTTCACCGTTCAACGCCTGCTGATAGGTGGTTTCCAGGTCGCGCAGCAATATTCTCCAGGAGACAACATCCACGGCAAGATGATGCACGATTGCCAGGAACCGGCCAGGCAAATTCCCCATCTGGAAATATGCAAAACGGGCAAGTGGCCCTTTCTGAATATCGAGACTTCTCTGAATCTCATTCGCCTGCTCAGTCAGCGCGGCTGATCTGCGATCTTCTGGGATATCAGAGAGATCAACAACGGAAAACAGGTTTGCCGCATCGAACTGCCCGCTGCTTAATTTCCAGCCGTCATTCGTGTGATGAAACCGAGATGCCAGAGCGCCGTGCTGCTGGCATACCGCCATGAGAGCCCGGGAAAAGGCATCGAGCTGAATGGCCTGGGGAGTTTGAAGCAGAACCGCCTGATTCCAATGATTGCGGTTGGGAATATCACGTTCAAAGAACCACGCTTGAATTGGGGTGACCGGCGCAGCGTTTGAATCCTCGAGACCAGCTTCAGGAGAGGATGCCTGATCGGTACCCACGGCAGCCACTAATTCCGCAATGGTTTGGTGTTTGAACATCAGTTGCGTGCTGACCTTGATCCCTGCCGCCAGCGCCCGTGAGGTAATCTGCATCGCTATGATGGAATCCCCGCCCAACTCGAAGAAGTTGTCGTTCATTCCGATTCTTTCGAGTCCGAGTACGGATTCCCAGATCCCCGCCATGGCCGCTTCGCGTTCATTGGAAGGTGGAGAATAGGTCATTGTCTCCATTTGCAGGATCATGCCAGAGAGGTATTTTCTATCTACCTTGCCATTCTCCGTCAGTGGCATCGTTTCCAGCCTGTTAAACGCATGCGGAATCATGTAATCCGGCAAAGTGGTCTGGAGATGGCTGCGCAGCGCGTTGCCGGTTATTTCCTCCACTCCCGAGTTGGTCGTTATGTAGGCAACCATGCGCTTCTCTCCTGGCTTGTCTTCCCTGGCGACTACTACAGCCTGCTTTACGGCTTCATGCTGCTGCAGAACATTCTCAATCTCGCCAAGTTCGATCCGGAATCCGCGGATCTTCACCTGAAAATCGTTGCGTCCCAAAAACTCAATCTGTCCGTCGCTCAGCCATCGCGCAAGGTCCCCTGTCCGGTAAATCCGCTCACCGCCCACTTCACTCAAGGAGTCGGGCACGAATCGCTCCGCCGTCAGCTCCGGCCGGTCCAGATATCCCCGCGCTACTCCTGCTCCCCCGATATACAGTTCTCCAGTCATTCCAATCCCTACTGGTTCTCCATCGCTATCGAGAATGTAGGTGTTCAGATCCGATATGCGGCAGCCAATGGGACTACCTGCATTCCGCTCGGTGTCAGCAGCCTCCAGCTGCCGGTACGTGACATGCACAGTGGTTTCAGTAATCCCGTACATGTTGATCAGCCGTGTATTTTGGTTTCCTTGCTGGTACCAGGGCTTCAGCGCGGCAACATCAAGCGCCTCTCCACCAAACACCACATAGCGCAGGTGATGTGGTTTCCCACTCTCAGCCTGAGCTGCTATGAGTTGACGGAAGGCGCTGGGCGTCTGATTGAGAACCGTAACTTTTTCCCGCAGCAGCAACGCATAAAACTCATCGGCAGAACGCGCTGTCTGGCGTGGAACCACAACTAACCGGCCACCATACAGCAAAGCCCCCCAGATCTCCCACACGGAAAAATCGAAACCATAAGAATGGAAAAGGGTCCAGACATCTTCGGGGTTGAAGCCAAACCAGGCGGCGGTAGCAGTGAAGAGTCGCACAATATTTCCGTGCTCGACCACCACGCCTTTCGGCTGCCCGGCTGAGCCGGAAGTGTAGATCACATAAGCCGAGTTGCCGGAACTCAAACCCAGGCTCGTCTTTTCCAGGTTCGTCTCTGGCTCGTTGCTCCAAACAGGAATCTCCTCGCTCAGATCCAAGCTGGGCATCTTTGCCATCCGCTGTTCCCGTTCCGGGAAAAGATCAAGCAGATGTTTCTGCGTCAGGAGCACCGCCGGAGCGCTGTCCTCCAGCATGTAGGCCAACCGTTGGACCGGGTAGGCTGGATCGAGAGGCACATATGCGCCGCCCGCCTTCAGAGTTGCCACCAACCCAACCACCATCTCCAGGCTCCGTTCCACGCAGATCCCCACGCGCACTTCCGGCACCACTCCCAGTCTTCGCAGATAGTGTGCCAATTGATTCGCTCGCCGGTTCAGCTCTCCATAGCTGAGCGCGGCCGACTCAAGACGCACGGCTTCCGCGTCTGGCCTGCGCTCGACCTGCTCCTCAAATAACTCATGCACGCATTTCTCGTTCTGATATTCGACCCTCCGGTTCCACTCGTATATCACCTGTTGCCGCTCGGCATGATCCAGCAGGCTGAGATCACAAATGCGGCGGCTGGGATTAGCGGATGCTTGCTGGAGCAGGTGCTCCCAGCGGCGCAGAATGCGGGCGGCTGTTGTGGGCTCGAAAAGATCTGTACTGTATTCCAGGATTGCGAACAACTGTTCGCCGCTGTCTTCTATGCCGAGTAATAAGTCGAATTTCGCAGCATACGAATCCATGGTTACGAACTCACATTCAAGACCAGACCACGAACGTGCCGGGGCTTTCTTGTCCAGATTGAAAGACGCCGAAATCAACGGCTGGCGTGCCGGATCGCGACGGACATCGAGGAGCTTTGCCAGCCGGCTCAGAGGGATGTCAGAATGCTCAAACGCCGCCATCATGTGATTGCCAAGCTGCGCCACGAAATCTGAAAAACTGCTTAGCGGATCGAGCGTGCTTTTTAGAGGCAGCATTCGGACGTTGTACCCCACCAAGTCTCGATTCCCAGAAGAGATCTGGCCCGCAATGGATACGCCGACAACGACATCTTTTTGTCCACTGAGACGGTGAAGCAAGATTCCATAGGTACTCAGCAAAGCTGAGAAAAGCGTGGAATTGCACTGCAATGCCGTCCGGGCAACAGCTTCACGCCCCAGATTACTGACGGTCCGGGTAACGCTGCTGCCGCGGAAACTTTGTACAGGCGGACGCGGATGATCGGTGGGCAATTCAAGAACAGGAACACCTTCAGCAAAGACTTCTTTCCAATAACTCTCGGCCGCCTCGGCGTCTTTTGACTGGCTAGCCTTGGCCGACCTCTCAATTTCAAGGACAAAGCTTGCCGGTGGCGGAAGGTGGACGGGTTTACCTTCAACCAGGGATGAATAGACGGTTGCGAGCTCATTTGCCAGAACGCCAAATGACCAACCATCAACAATCAGGTGTGGCATGACAATGGCAAGTAAATGATGCTGCTCTGATACCTCCGCCAGACTTGCTCGCACGAGCGGTCCACGCTCCAGGTCAAAAATTTCCGCAGCCTGTTCCCGGAACCATTGGGAAATCGTTGATCCCGGGGCGCCGGACGTATTCAGTTTTTCCACTCGCAACGGAACGTGGGCTTGCCGATGTATTGTGAGAGACTCACCGCCAGGGTCTATGGTGATCCGCAACGCATCGTGACGATCCACCAGTTGCTGTATGGCCTGGCCCAGCAGGTGGGCAGAGAGTTTCCCCCGCAGATGGAGGCATAGCACTTCGTTGTAGGCTCGTGATGCCTCGTCCCCCAGCCGCCCCACAGCCAGAAGATTGCGCTGATCTTCAGTCAGTTTCATCTTCAGGTCTTCGCGGTTCTGTGGAACTGCGTTCCCCTGTGTAACCTCACCTCCGTTTGTGGTTGCGGCAGCCGTGGCTTGAGTGGCTGGTTCAGGTTTAGGTGGCACAAATCCGCCTTCGCGCAACTCAAGAACACTCTCTTTGACGGCCTGCGTAACTTTCTCTATATCTTGGGCGGTATGTGCAGTGGAAAAGAAGTAGCTTCCTCCCTCCCATACGTAAATTCCTTTTGCCAGGAGGTGATACATCAGGAGGTCAGGATGCTTCACTTCCGGTTTAGGCTGGATCATGAAAAAAGAGTGGTATGAAACCACTTCGAATGGGAGATCTTCTTCGCGGAAAAAGGTATTCAGATTCGCTGCAAAATCAGCAGTCACTTTGCCAAGCTGCTCATATAACTCACTGCCACGTTGCTCGATTTCCTGT
>DASUBD010000106.1:0-5512 GCA_035763445.1 Candidatus Angelobacter sp. | reverse complement strand
CACCTGGGCATCCAGCGGAGCTTCGTCGCGCCAGCCGGGCAGAAGCTCATCCATCGCCCGCGGATCCAGCACCGCACCGGAGAGATTGTGCTGGCCCACCTCGCGCGCCTTTTCCAGCACGTAAATATTCTCTTTCGTGAGCTGTGAGTCCGGATGGCGCTTATTGTACTGGTCAATGAGCTGTGACAGGCGCAGTGCGCAGGCCATTCCGGCCGGCCCACCGCCAACAATGGTCACGTCCGCTTCCATCTGCGGACGGTCGATGCCTTCAATAGGTTTGCGGAAAATTATCATGACATTGTTTGGGCCGGGAAATCAAAATCCGCCACGGAGGCACGCAGACACGGAGAAAAATGAAGTCATGATCGTACGGTGCCTGAGACAGCCTGGTAATAGCTTAGCTTCATTAGCAGAGCAGGACATTTTGATTTGTTCTCGCAGCGAGAATCAAAGCTTCAGAATCCTCGGTTGTGATGAAAATGCCCTCACAGCCCCTTGCTTTTCTCCGTGTCTCTGTGCCTCCGTGGTGAGATGTTATGCCTTCGCCTTCTTCACTTCTTCCGTCAGCGCCGGGACAATATCAAACAGATTCCCCACCACGCCGTAATCGGCAATCTCAAAAATCGGCGCTTCAGCATCTTTATTGATGGCGATAATCGTTCGCGATCCCTTCATCCCGACTATGTGCTGAATGGCGCCGCTGATGCCCACTGCAAGATACAGTTTGGGCGCAACGGTCTGGCCGGAGCTGCCGATCTGGCGGTCCATGGGGAGCCAGCCGGAATCGCAGATGGGACGCGAAGCTGCAATCTCGCCGCCGAGCGCGTCGGCCAATGCTTTGGCCAACTCGATATTTTTCTGCTCCTTGATGCCCCGGCCTACGGAAACAATGATCTCCGCCTGTGTGAGATCCACTGCCTGCTTGGCTTCCTTGAACGGATCTTCCGGCTTGTTGCGGATGGCGGCGTCAGTGATCTGCGCGTTTACGGTCTCCACCGGAGCGGCCGATGCGCCTGCCTCGGCTTTGTCGCCGCGGAATGCGCCGGACTGGAAGGTCACGAAATGCGGCGGATCGCAGGCAAACGATACATCCGCGGCAAACTTACCTTGGAACATCTGGCGGGTAAAGAGCAGTTTGCCGCCTGCTTCGTTCTTGCGGAAGCCGATGGAGTCACTGATCAGCGTGCGTCCCAGCGTAGCCGCAAGTTTGGGAGCAAAGTCGCGGACCTGGTAAGTGTGCGGCATCAGCACCAGCCGAGGCTGCTTCTGCTGGATAAGGTCCTTCAGCGCTGCCACGGTGCCATCGGGCGTGTATCTGGCCAGCTTGTCCGACTCAATGTCGTACACCCTGGCCAGCTTCTTACCGGCGAGCTCCTGGGCAATGGCTGAAATGCCGCTGCCAAACACTGCGGCTTCTACAATCCAGCCCGTTTCTGCAGCAATGGCCTGCGCCGCGGTAATGGTTTCCAGGGAAACACGGTTCAGCTTGCCTTCACGCTGCTCTGCAACAACAAGAATTGTGTCTGCCATGTCTTAGCTAGTTGTCCGCCTCTTTTTCATGAATCCCAGAACCATCAGGAACAGGGCAATCAGAACATCTACAGCAAAAATCACCTGCATGAACATGTTGCCGCCGCGAATGTCCCAGCCCACAAACATCAGCCAGCCCAGCCCCGCCAGCAGCATGACCACGCCTACAACCAGGAAAGTGGACCCAGTTTCGTGTTCCGTAATAGGCAGATAATCCGGGCCTTTAGGATCGTATTCCATTCTTTCCATGCGATTCCTCCTGCAAAACCTTATGAGATCACTCGAACCTCGTTGCGCAGCTTGTCCACCAGCTTCTTGGCCACTTCTCCCGGCGAGCCATCCAGCATCTCAGTTTTCTTTGACTTCTGCGGGATGTACAACTTTTCAATTTTCTGCAGATTGTCGCCCAGCGCCGCCTTCACCTCATCCAGCGGGACTTTGCGCAACGGTTTGTTCTTAGCTTGTTTGATGCCCAAAAGCGTGGCGTAGCGCAGCTTGTTGATGCCGGATTGTATGGTCAACACCGCCGGCAGCGGCATGGATACATGCTGGAAGAAACCCGACTCCAGTTCGCGCTTGACCTTGATTTGCTGATTAACGCCGCCGCCATCGGCCTTCTGAATTTCCATGATGATGGTGGCATGCGGCCAGCCCAGCAGCTCAGCCATAAGCACGCCCGTCTGGGCGAAGCCGTAATCGTCAGACTGCAAGCCGGTGAAGATGAGATCAAACTGCTCGTCTTTGATGGCTGCCACAAAAGCTTTGGCGATATTCAGCGCGTCCATCCCGACAAAAGCGTTGTCTTCCAGATGAATGGCGCGGTCGGCGCCCTTGGCCAGGCCTTCCCGCAGCACGGTTTGCGAGCGCGCCGGCCCGGCGGTAATCACCACCACTTCGCCGCCATGCTTTTCCTTCTGGCGCAGGGCCTCTTCCAGGGCGTAGGCGTCCGGCTCGTTGACCTCATAGGAAACGTCGTCACGAATCCAGGTGGAGCTTTCATTCAGCTTGAGCGGAGCGTCTTTCTGTGGGACCTGCTTCATGCAGACCAGAATCTTCATAGAGGCCTTTTCCTATGACTTAGATGATCAGAACGGGCCCGCTGTGAGGCCCGCTAGTGAAATGAAACCTGTAAGTATAAATGAAGCCAGAACAGTTGCGGCAGGCTGGTTTGCAACGCCAGTTCTATGCGAATCCTGAGCGCTCAGGGAAGGGACTGCCGGATAATTCCTTTATGGAAAGTGGCGACAGCCGAGCAAGGCTGGTGATTGTCTGCGGACTACCCGGTGCAGGCAAGACCACTCTGGCCAAAGCCCTTGAAACCAGGCTACGAGCGGTGCGCTTTTGTCCTGACGAGTGGATGGAAGCTCTTGCACTCGATATTTATGACGAGGAGCGCCGCGCGAGGATTGAAGCACTGCAATGGACGCTTTCCCAAGAGCTTCTGCGTTCCGGTCTTTCTGTCATCATCGAATGGGGCACTTGGGGGCGTTCTGACCGGGATGTCTTGCGCGCTGGAGCGCGGGCTCTTGGCGCGGCGGTTGAGCTGCACTATGTCTCGGCTCCGGTCGATCTTCTTTTTGAAAGGCTGCAGCGGCGGGGAGCGGAAAATCCACCCATAAGGTTGGAGGATCTGATGCGGTGGTCCGAAACATTTCAGGCCCCGACAGAAGAGGAGATGGCCTTGTTTGATGAACCGCTGGTGAGGGATCTTTAGTCGGCACTACCGCGGTTTGGTTCATGATGTCCGTCGTGTCCTACGCCAAGCCAGCGTAAAAGAGGTAGCGATAATCACGGGAAACAATCGGTCCGGTTCTCTTGTAAGTCCGGGGATATCGAACCCCCGGAATCCTCCGTCAGCCATGATGAAAACTGCAAAGATGATCAGCGTTGAAATCGCCAGGAACCAAAGAATGGCCCAGGAAAGGAGAACGGCAACCTTGAGGTATCGCTCCGGCAGTTTGTTCACTCGAAGCATCCGCACTTTCAGTCGAGAAACGCCACTGACTGGACACCGGCGACTTCGAACCTTTTGCGGCAGCGCATGTTCTTGCACATGACCATGTCCTCGCGACGGACCATGTATGACTGTGCTTTGGCAAACTTGGCGCGGTCGCGCTCATCGGCCCGTCCCGGCAGTTGACGCTTCTTGGTGCGCACCAGCCACGACAACTCGTATTCATTGGCTTGGTGGCAATGGGGACAGTTAAGGGTTGCCGGTTTCTTGGCTTCTTTTTCGTCAAAAAAATCGCGCTCGTCCATTGCCTCAATAATAACCGCAAAGGACGCAACAGGAGCAAAGGAAGAACAAGTCTGGGCGTTTGTACCGCTGGTGCGTTCGCTCAAGCTTAGAGCCAATCTCAATTGAGGGACAAGTGATATTTCTGACCGCATCGCGCCCTTTGCGCCCTTTGCGGTTAAACTCTTGACTGTGCCAAAGAAAAAGAAACTCAAGCCATTTCGCGCCACCAGCGCCGTGAAAGCCATGTCCCGCGCCGCGCTTGGCACGCCTCCGCCGGTAAAGCGCAAAGAGAGCAAAAAGCGGGTCAAAGCGGAGAAGCACCGTCCCACGATGGGCAGGCTTCTGTCAGATTCTGAATAGAGCACCTACTCCGGCCAGCGGCAGGTCACGACTCGTTGCTCAGTGTAGAAATGCACCGCATCTTTGCCCAGCGCGTGCAGATCGCCAAAGAAAGATCCCTTCCAGCCCGAGAATGAGAAAAACGCCACCGGCGCGGGCACTCCTACGTTAATTCCCACCATTCCCGCCGTCACGTTCTGGGTGAACTCACGGGCAGCGTGTCCCGATCGGGTAAAGACTGAAGCGGCGTTGCCGTATTCCGATTTGCCGATCACCTCGAGAGCTTCCTTCGTGTCTTTTACCCGGACAATCGAGAGTACCGGCCCAAAAATTTCATCCTTGGCGACGCGTGAGCCGGGATTCACCTTGTCCAGAATGGTGGGGCCGACAAAGAAGCCTTTTGCTTTAAAGACAGGATCTTTGCGCCCGTCGCGGGCCAGCACAGCGCCTTCTCTTTCCGCCAGGTCGATATAGCTCAGAATGCGCTTGCGCGAATCCTCAGTAATGATCGGGCCCATCTGCGTCTTTGTCTCGCAGCCGGCGCCCACGTTGAGATTGTCTGCCGCGCGAACCAGTTCTTTGACCAGCGGATCAGCCACTTCGCCCACCGCGACTACCACGCTGGTGGCCAGGCAGCGCTCGCCTGCGCAGCCGAAACCGGAACCCATGATGGCGCTCACCGTGGATTTCATTTCCGCATCCGGCAATACCACGGTGTGATTTTTCGCGCCGCCCAGCGCCTGAACACGTTTTCCATTGCTCGCGGCTGTCTGGTAAATGTACTTGGCGATTGCACTCGAGCCCACAAACGAGACCGCCTTTACCCTGGGATCAGCCAGCAGGCAATCCACAGCTTCTTTAGCGCCGTGTACCAGGTTGAGGACGCCTGCCGGTAAACCCGCTGCATATGCCAGTTCCACCATGCGGAGCGCGGTGCGCGGAACCTTGTCAGAAGGTTTGAGGACAAATGTGTTCCCGCAGGCAATGGCCATGGGGAACATCCACATGGGCACCATGAAAGGGAAGTTGAACGGAGTGATGCCCACGCAAACGCCGATTGGATTCCGCGTGGACCAGCCGTCAACATCGCGACCAACACGATCCACGGTCTCCCCCATCATCAAAGTGGGCGCTCCGCAGGCAAACTCCACGCACTCAATGCCACGATCAAACGAGCCACGCGCCTCTTCAATGGTCTTGCCGTTTTCTTCAATGATCAGGTCCACAAACTCCTGCGCATGCTCTTCCAGCAGTTGGCGATACTTAAAGAGGATTTTGCAGCGCTGGATTACCGGAGTCCTGCTCCATGCTGGGAACGCATCTTCCGCGGCTTTCACGGCGGCAGAGATTTCTTCCGGCGTACTGCGCGGTATCTCAGCTACTTGCTCGCCCGTGGCAGGGTTG
>DASUBD010000105.1:0-15272 GCA_035763445.1 Candidatus Angelobacter sp. | reverse complement strand
TTTTCTTTTAGCAGCCTGTCAATCTTATTGAGCAGGAGAAATGTGGTTCCTCCGGCTTTCTTCACCAGATCAAGTACATGCTGATCAGCAGGACTGGTCTTCTCAGTGGCATCCACCATCAGCAGGATGATGTCTCGGCTCTCAAGGGCTGCGTGGATTTCCTGCATCATCTTGCGATTGAGCCGGCTGTCCGGCTTGTGGACGCCTGGAGTATCAATGAAAACGATCTGCCCTGCGGGCCGGCCACGCTGCGCTTTTACGTTCAGCATGCCCTGGATGCGCGTGCGCGTGGTCTGCGGCTTCTCCGTGACGATGGCCACTTTCTCTCCCACCAGCGCGTTCAGCAGGGTGCTTTTGCCTGCATTAGGACGGCCGATGATGGAGACAAATCCCGAACGGAAGGCCATTATGCTGTGACTTCTTTCGGAGGATTGTGCGGCTGGGAGCGGCACACCCGCAGCTTTTCCACCTTGCGTTCTGTGGATTCCAGGATTTCAAAACGAAGTCCGTCTTCTTCAACTATCTCTCCCGGCTGCGGTATACGCCCAAGCACGGCGCTTACCAGACCGCCCACGGTAGCGGTGTCGTGCTGGTCGAGCCGAAGATCAAAAAGGTCTTCAAGACGTCCTACGTCAACGTTGCCCATTACCACATAGCAGCTCTCGCCTTCACGCACAACGTCTGTGGCTTGCTCGTGCTCGTCGCGTATCTCGCCGACAATCGCTTCCACCAGGTCTTCCATGGTCACAACTCCGGCGACGGACCCGTATTCATCGATCACGATTGCCATGTGGTTGTTTTCTTTCTGCATTTCACGCAACAGGTCCGAACCTTTTTTGGTCTCCGGAACGAAGATGACCGGCCGCATGAGCTTGCGCACCATAGTGGTTGCCGCTTCACTGTCATCAATCTGGATCAGGTCGTGCGACAGCACCATACCCTGAACGTTATCGATGTTGGAGGCATACACGGGTACGCGGGCATGCGGCTTTTCCCGCAGTTTTTCCGTGAAATCGCGGATGGTCATGTCCGCCGGCACGGCGAAGATTTCAGGGCGCGGTGTCATGATTTCGCGCACCGTCTTATCGCCAAACTCCACCACAGAATGGATCAGCTGGCGATCACTCTCTTCCAGAATGCCTTCTTCCTGTCCGGCTTCAATCAATGCTTCCACGGCTTCGGCAGGATGTTCCGGCTCTTCCGGCTCGTGCGGCTTGGACAAGGCTGCGACCGAAAGACTGAAGCCAAGCGCAACTGTAATCGGCATCATCACGTAAATCAAAATTCTCAGGACAGGGATGAAGCGAACCAGCCAGTCGCCTCTTGTACGCGTAAAGAGCACATAAGGCAGCAAGCGGTTGCAGATCATGACGACCAGCATGATTCCGACAGCGGCCTGCACGATCTCCGGAGCAGTCCACTTCTGCTCAGAGAAGATGAGATAGCCAATCAAGAGCGTGATGGCGGCGGTGCAGAAGTGCGAGAGCAGGGAAATGGCCAGGAACGCACGCCCGCTGGTGGAGACCAGCCGAGGTTCAACCAGCTTTTCAAAAGCTTCAATGTTCTCCTGGAACTCACGCGTAAGGAACTTACCGGATTCGGTGTAGAGACGTTCCACGTAGGAAGCCAGCGTCAGCAATGCGCTGAGCAACAAAATCGCCAGGTAAACGAACAGGATGGTCATGGAGTTTTCCTGCCCGGACTGCGCAGCGTCTTCTTGCGCACGACAGGGGATCCTCGCCCTGATGGCGAAGTTACGGCAGCACCATCTCTGCTGCGTTGGATAAGCGAGGCCGGTAGTTCGAGGCGGGCCCTCAGGCGGGCTTCCGCTCGGGCCATCTGACCTGAATCAGTTTCGTGATCGTAGCCGGCCAGGTGGAGCATGCCATGCAGGACGAGGATTTTGATTTCATCGGTCACGCTGTGGCCCAGCCAAGTGGCATTCTGGCGGGCGATTTCAAAGCAGATGGCGATATCGCCTCCCCCATGGCTGGGAAAGGAGAGCACATCTGTGGCTTTGTCTTTCTTGCGAAAACGACGGTTCAACGCCTGCACCTTGCTCCGCGAGGTGATCAGGACTGCAACTTCACCTTTCACACGCGCCATGGTCTGGGCGCGCCGCGCAAAGCGCTGCAAAGCGACAGGATTAACGACATCCGCTTTGCCGTCTTTTCTATCGAGGATGATCACAGTTCTCAAAAACAAAGCGGGAGGGCTAAGCGGCCCTCCCGTAAACATTTTACTAAATTACTGTTGCAGTGGAGGTTCCTGAGGTTCCTGTCCTTCCTGGACAGAACGCGGCAGTTCCAGCGCCATCTGCTGGTTGCGAGACTTCTCATCATAAGCGCGAATGATCCTCTGCACCAGATGATGCCTGACGACATCCTCTTCAGTGAAGTAATTAAATGAGACTCCCTCCACACTTTTTAAGATTTCCGCTGCTTCCACCAACCCGCTCTTGCGCGCGTTGGGCAGGTCAATCTGGGTGATGTCGCCTGTGATCACGGCCTTGGAGTTGAAGCCGAGGCGAGTGACGAACATCTTCATTTGCTCGGACGTCGTGTTCTGGGCTTCATCAAGAATGATGAATGAATCATTGAGCGTGCGCCCGCGCATAAACGCGATCGGCGCGATTTCAATCACGTTCTTTTCGAGGAAACGGTCTACTTTCTCCGGGTCCATCAGATCATAGAGCGCGTCGTACAGCGGACGGAGATAGGGATCGACTTTTTCCTGCAGCGTTCCCGGCAAAAAGCCCAGGCGCTCACCCGCTTCAACGGCAGGACGCGCGAGAACAATGCGATTCACCTTTTTATTGTTGAGCGCGGAGACAGCCATGGCCACGGCAAGATAAGTCTTGCCGGTGCCGGCAGGGCCAATGCCGAAGACCATGTCATATTTCTCAATGGCATCCAGGTAGCGCCGCTGATTCATGCTCTTGGGCTGAACCTGGCGCTTGCCGAACGAGCGTTGCTTGCCGGCTTCTGCCAGACCACGCAGACTGGTGGACGAGTCTTCCGTCACCACGCGGAGCATTGAGTTCAGTTCAGTGGGGCTGAAGTCCTGGCCGGTGCGGCCCAACTGGTCAAAGTCGGTAAAGATCTGTTCGGCGCGGGCCACGTCACGGGCGGCGCCTTCAATCTGCACAGAGTCTGATTTCAGGTCAATGGTGACGTTCAGTCCGCCTTCCATGATCTGGAGATTTTCGTCACGCGTTCCGAAAAGCTTCTGGATGTTCGGGACGATCTCAATGTTTTTCTTCATTCAGTTCTAGCGGTTCCTCCACACCCCACACACGCACAGGCCGTTCCGTGAATATCCGGAACAGATGAATCTCTTTTGTCGATTGGGTAAACGACAAGCGAGGACCAGCAGCCCGTCGCAGCGCGCAGGGAAATACCATTGACCCGAGAGTAACGCCCTTGTCAGCGGGAGTCAACAAACTTCCGAATAGGCCTCCATACACTTATTTAGATGCTCCAAGCCGACGAGTAGGTGCTGATAAGCAACCCCATACCGCTGATGAACTCTGATTTCACCGGTCTTCTTTCAGCGACCCTGGTTTCAGCGACCCTGGTTTCAGCGACCCTGGCTGATAACCCAAATACATGACGGGTGCAAGGGGTGAGTGCTCTCACGTTTGCAATTGCGGGAGAGTAGCCAAGTCTTTCAAAAATCGCGGTTTAATCAATGCTACCAGCGGGGAAGGCCCCGGACGATGAGTTTGACCGGAGCCGCTAAACCCAAGTAAAATAAGTCCTTCGGGCTTACCTCCGAAAAATCTCCTGTACAGGATTTTAATAGAGCAACATGGCAAACCATCTTTCCGCGCTCAAACGCGCCCGCCAGACTGAACGCCGTACCGCGCGGAATCGCGCCAACACTTCACAGCTCCGCACTGCGCTGCGCAAATTCCGCCAGAGCCTGCAATCCGGCAAGCCGGCAGACGCCAAGACGGCATTCTCCGGAACCGTTTCGGCCATCGATAAGGCGGTAAAGAAGGGCGTGATTCACAAGAACACCGCGGCCCGGTACAAGTCCCGCCTCAGCGCCAGACTGACTGCCGCAAAGTAACCGACTGCACACCGAGCAAGCGGCTGCGCCAACCTTCGAGCGAGCAAGCGGCTGCTCGACCTTCAGGCTAAATTCATCCAAGTGAATCTTTCCCTAAGGCACGCGCATGGCGCGAGTGCCTTAGTGTGTGCGTGAGAAAAATTTTACAAATAAGGCTGATTCATCTAGACGTAAAATCGTTCCGAAATGCGCAAGAGCACAGCCAGCTTCGAGACAGTGCGCAAGATTGGGCTTGAGCTGGCCGGAGTGGAAGAGAGCACGATGTATGGCGCGCCGGCGCTCAAAGTCCATGGCGCTCTGCTGGCGTGTATACCGTCGCATCGTTCTGCTGAGCCTGGATCGGTGGTGCTGCGGGTTGACTTTGCTGATCGCGCCGCGCTGCTGGCAGAAGCTCCGGAGCTTTACTACATCACGGACCATTATTTGAACTACCCCGCCGTTCTCGTGCGCTTGTCCCACGCAACACCCGAGGTGCTGAGAGATCTGCTCGGGATGGCGTACAAGTTCGTGACGAGGAAAAGTTCACGATCGCGCACGCCGAAGAAGCCACCGAACAAGGCAAAGTCCCGTTCCGCCGCCAGGTAACAAAAGCTTCATCAATCCCAACGCGACATCAGCTTCAACCCTATTTTCCCTGATCTCTTCTTATCACTTCTTCACGAGACTCTCTCACGCAACCGGGTTCTTACAGGCATGCAGTACATGAGGTGACGCAATGAAATTCAAACTGATGGGAGCACTTTTAATTGCAGCCATGGGCACGGGGACCATGCTGGCACAGGATGCTGGCTGGCGCCGGGGACGAGACCTGGGGAATGACTACGCTGATCGCAGAGCCGATCTCCGCGATATCCAGCAGGACAAAGCCAGGATTGCCCATGACCGTTGGGAGCTGAATCGTGACCTGCGCGAGGGAAACTATCGGGCCGCGGCGCGTGAGCGCGCCGAACTGAATGAGGAATACCGGGACATCCATCGTGACCGCGTCGACGTCCGCCGCGACACTCGCGACATTCGCCATGATCGCCGCTACAGGTGGTAAGCAGATTTGGGAGGAGCCTGCGATGGCCACGGATTGAGCAAGAAGTTGACTGCGCAAAAAAGGGAAGCTGCAAGATCAGTGCGGCTTCCCTTTTCAATTTTGCGCAAGGGAAAAGCGCTGTAGGTCTACTGTCCCGCTCCGGCTGCTTCCAGAACTTTCGCCGCTCTCTCCAGCGCCGCTGTCACGTCCTGCAGCTGGTCTTTGGTCAGAGGAGCATCATTGGCATCAATGGCTTCATTCACGCCGGGGATGACCACGGCTGCATAGCCGGTGTACTGGCCCGGCGCATAAATGGCGTGACGAAACCACGGACGGTTGGGCAGGCCCTTCTGCAGGAGCAAGGCGCGCTCAGCTTCTATTAGCGTGTCGTTGAGTCTGGCTGGGTCAGCCGGAGGATTTTTCTGCATAGCCAGCACTTTGGCGCCCGCAGCCTCGAATCGTTTAGCAGCTTCGGTGGCCTGCGAGAAGTCAGGAGCGTTGGCGCCCAGCATCCGCTTGGCCTTGTCCTGCGCCTGGTTGATGTAAGCTTCAATCTCTTTGCCGTAGAGCTCGTAGTCATACGGCAGCACGTCAGCATCGGCCATGTGGATGGCCTGCAATCCCAGCACGCGCGCCATCTCCTGCTCATAGACAAAGGTGGGATCGCCAAACTTCTTGAACCAGGTGAAGTCGTCAAAGGTGGAGTGGTACACGCCGTAGGACCCGTTGGAGGTCATGTCAGCGGAAGGGATTCCCAGGTGCTGGATGAACACGCTGTAATCTGACCCGCTGCCCAGATCGCCCACCGGCACATCATTTTCCACATGAGCGTTGGGCTCGCGGCGCTGGCCGTTGTCAGTACGCTGGGCCTGATGAGTGCGTTCTTCTTTCCACACCTCATAGACTGAGCCGCCCTTGGGACTGGGCACAAACTTGGTCACCTCACGCATGAATCCCTTCAAACTGGGCACTGCCGATGCGCTGAAGTTCGGCCCGGTGACCGCCACGTCAAGATTGAAATACGCGGCCGCGTGCGCCAGGCCTTTATCGTGCTGCTCGCCCCACTCGGTGGAGCCGATCAGGCCTTCTTCTTCCGCATCCCAACTGGCAAAGATCAGCGTGCGCTCCGGCTTCCAGCCCTGCTCCAGCAGCTTCTGCATTCCGGCCACAGACTCCAGCATGGCCGCCGTCCCGCTGTTGGGGTCTACTGCGCCGTACACCCATGCATCACGATGGTTCCCCACCACCACCCACTGGTCAGGATATTTGGTACCGGGAATTTTGCCGATCACGTCCCAGATGGTGAAGTAGTGATAGTCCTGCTTGAGATGAATCTTCACCTTCACCGGCCCGGGACCCACGTGATAGGTAAAGGGCAGCGCGCCCTGCCAGTCTCGCGGCGACTCCGGCCCGCCCAGAGCCTGCAAGATGGGCCGCGCGTCTCCCCAGGAAAGCGGCGTGGTGGGAATCTTCGGCATGCTCGTCGCAGTCTCCGGGTTGATGCGCTTTGAGGGCGGCAGGTCCACTGTGGAAGCGATTCCAGGCGTTGTGGGGTCGCCGGGATACTTGAACATGAACTGAATGGAACCGCGCTGCACGCCCCATTCCGGACGATAAGGGCCCTTTGGATATGGATCGCCTTTGAAGTAGCCATCATCGATGGGATCGGAATAGATGATCACTCCGGCCGCGCCGTGCTCCTGCGCCACAAAGCTCTTTACCCCGCGGAAGTTCCTGCCGTAGCGCACAATCACGATCTTGCCTTTTACGTCGATTCCCATCTGCTCCAGCTTCTTGAAATCTTCCGGCTGGCCGTAATTTGCATAGACCACCTCGGCCTCCACATCGCCGGAGGGAGAGGCGCCGTTGAACGGCATCACCACACCAGGATTGTCCTGGAAGGGATCGCCCTCGACATGCTCTCTGGTGGGTCCGCTCATCTTCACGTTCGGCGGCGCCGTTACGGTCACGCCGACCTGTGCCGGGGTGTTCATCCACACAAGGTAGGGGACAATTTCCGTCTCCAGCCCCGCGACTTTGAACTGCTTGGCCACGTATTCGGCGGTGTGCCTGTCTTGCAGCGTGCCTGCCATGTGCGGCAGCGCGGTCAGTATCTTCAAATGCTGCTCCGCCCGCGCTGGACTGGGTACACCCAGGAAGATGTGGTCCCACTGCCGCTGCCTGGTGAAGTCGCGATAGCCAAAGACCGTGGCGGGCTCATTGGCGACTGTCGGCGACTGGCTGGTTGGCGACGTGCCGGCCTGAACCGGAGTGCTCTGCTGCGCAAACACCTTTGCCGTGGGCGCAGAAGTCACCGCAAAGCACAGCGTGACCAGCAGGAAAGCAGTGAAAGCAAAACGGGAAATGATGGATAAGCAGGAAATGAGTACCTGGCTTTTCGCGCGCTCCAGCATGCGGTATGGGCCCTCCGGGCGATGTAAGGAAACTCAAAAGCTTACACCATGAGCGGTGGAAGGCAAAGAATCGCCGACATCGTACGTGATCGGAAAAGCAAAACCTTACCGCTGATTAACGCGGATATGCGCGGATCAGCAAACGCAATGCGCTGAATTTTCAATCATTGTCGTCAGCAATAGAGCTATCTTCATCGCAGCTATCGTCTTCCGTAGCAGGGCGGTCCTCGGTTGTACAGGATGCGCTGCCGGATTGGGTAATGAGGTAATGGTGCGATCCGGTTTTGCCGAACTCCACCGGCGAGGCCGTGATCTCATACTGCCCCGGCGAATCCGGGCCGTTTCCGGGCATAGTGAGCAGATAGTGGAACTCGTATCCGTTCAGGACGGCGGGATCCTTGGCAAATGCCGGCTCCAGCAGCGGCCGGACCAAGCGCGCCATCTCTTCGGAAAGTTGAGCTGTCAGCGGAGGCCAGACCGTGAGAGGAACCAGGCGGTGAGGGTATCCGTATTGTGGGAACCGGTTAGCGTATATGCTTAGAGCATTTTGCAGACGGGTCAGCGTCTCTTCTGCGGAGGTGTTGTTCTTCTCCACCTCAGTGGGCTGGTGCAGCAAGTCTTTCAGCCCCGGATCCCGCTTGTCCCAGGGTCCAAAAGCGTCGATGCGCCAGTCATCGCCATCCAGGTGCATGGTCACAATGTAAGTCTGCGCGCCGTTCTGCCATTGAAACCGCAAAGGCACCATGGCCTTGACCCCGGAAATGAAAGCAGCGGCCAGCGTGATCTTGCCTCGGGTCTGGAAATCGCTGCCCACAAGTACCCAGGCATCAGAGTCATCGGCCCGCTTCACCGTGCATCCATTGAACTGATCTGTTTTCATTTGCAGCAGGCCGTCCATTACCCGCTGTTTCACAGGCCTGGGAAGATCCTCAATCTGTTTCCTGACGGTCTCAGGAAGATGGCGCTCAATGAGTTCAGGCTTGTCGGCGGTGGCCAGTTCTTCCAGCGCCGCCTCCGGAGTGTCGGTTTGCAGGCATGCGGCCGGCAAAGAGACCGCAAGTAAAAGAGCAACAAGAACCCAACTGGATTTCATGGGCAACCTTGAATCAAACAGACACCGGATAGAGTCCGGTGGTTCCGTTCTGCTTATGCCATGGAACGAGCAAGGAACTCAGTTTTGCAGGAAAAAACAGCGGGAAACCTACCACGGAGACACGGAGGCACGGAGAAAAGCAAATTCCTACCGCGGTTCCGGAGACTCCAGCAACTCGCCGGTGGGTACAGACGACAGTTTGGGAATACTCTAGGCCGTGAGGAGCTCATTTACCGCGAGTAGCGGCAGCAGGAAGTTCTAATGCGAGTTTCGTTTCCTTGACCCCGGTTAAATCCTCTCGCAGCATCAACACCAAGGCAGCAGCCACTGAGAGCACGACTGGGCCTACAAACAAGCCCAGAACGCCAAAAAGCTGAACGCCGCCAAGAAGAGAAAGGAACACAAGGATGGGGTGAAGCTGGAGACTCTTGTAAATAATGAGTGGTCTCACAATGTTGTCTGTGGTTCCAATCAGCCCCGCTCCAAGAGCAAGCAGGATCAATGCCTTTACGAAATGACCTGTGATCAGTAAGGCGAGCGACGCCGGCACCCATACAATAGCTGATCCAAGAATTGGAACCACTGAAAACACTCCCGTAACAGATCCCCACAGCACGGGAGAATTGATGCCCACAGCCCAGAAGCTCAATCCTGCAAGCGTACCCTGGAGTGCTCCGACCACCACGCCCCCGTAAACGTTGGTAATTACGGTTGAGCTGATAAGAGAACGAAGCTCAGAAGCACGCTTCTCATCCAGTGGAAGAGCAGTCAAAATCGCCGAAACCCCGCGTTCACCATCACGCAACGAGAAAAAGAGGACAACCAGGGCGATGGCTGCCTGAGCTATGAAAGAAAAAAAATTGGTGACAGCACTGGTACCCAGCCGAAGCAATGAGGCGCTCGCGCTCTCCAATCTGGCAGTTAAAAGCCCCCTGACGTCAACTGGAGGAACGCCAAAGACTTTGCTTACCCATGAAACGATCCTTTCTACGTTGCTAAGAACATGGGCAAGCAAGCCCTGCGCCCCGCCGCTTTTGGCTGCGAGTCCCTGATAAATATCGGCGAGTTCGTTGCTTATCGCGACCAGCAGGAAGGCAAACGGGATACTCGTGAGCAGCAGTATCAGAAGCGTGCTGATGGCGGCGGCTCCGTTGGCGCTGCGAACAATTTTTTTGATGTACGTGTGAATGGGATAAAACACAATTCCGATGACGCATCCGAAAAGAATCGGCGTGATGAATGGTCGAAGGATCAGATAGCACACATATAAAACGACCATCGTCAAGCCGACAAGGATTAGTTGCGCTTGATTTTTCTTCTCCATCACGACTGAACCCCTGGTGATCGGAATCGTCCGCCAGATTTGGTCAGCACTTTAAGCAATTCGAACCAAAGGACTCCCAAAAATCCTGCCAGAACAGCAATGGACATGTCGCCGAAGTGTAAGGTGGAAAAATGAAAGATGCTTCTCATTGGGGGCAGATAGATTGCGAGGAGCAGTGTGCCAATGGAACCGGCGAAGATGATCCACAGTGAGCGGTTCCTGGATCTCAATGTCTGCCAGATGGTCTGGGTTCGGGATCGATTGGTAAATATGAGAGCCAGATTGCCCATGACCAGCGCGGAAAAGCCAGCACCACGGGAATCCGATTCATCATGACCAAAATAGAGAAAGGCGCCGTAGACAGCCAATGTCGTCAGCAGTACCGTGAACCCCTGCAGCAGTGCAAGCATGACTCGCTTGCGCCCGAACAGGCGTTCATGGGGATTCCTCGGACGTCGTCTCATCAGGGTGGACTCCTCCGGTTCGGCCTCAAACGCGATCGAGCACGCGGGGTCGATAATCAGTTCCAGGAAAACCACATGCACTGGCATGAGGAGCAGCGGCCATCCAAGCAGCAAAGGAACCAGAGTTACTCCGGCTATGGGCACGTGTACGGCGAGGATGAACGAGGTGGCTTTTTTCAGGTTGTCATAGATACGCCGGCCTTGCCGTATGGCGTTCACAATGGTGGAGAAATCGTCATCCAGCAAAACCAGCGCGGCAGCCTCCCGGGCCACATCCGTACCGCGGTTGCCCATTGCGATGCCGATGTCAGCAGCTTTCAGCGCCGGAGCATCATTGACGCCATCACCCGTCATTGCAACGACCTCGCCGGAAAGCTTAAGTGCGTTGACGATTCTGAGCTTTTGGTCGGGAACCACGCGTGCGAACACTTCGACCGAACGAATCCGGTGCGCGAATTCAGTGTCGTCCAATTTATCCAGTTCGGCGCCTGTAATCACTTCATCTGGATTATGGAATCCTGCCTGGGCAGCAATATTTCTGGCAGTGACCGGATAATCTCCCGTGATCATCACCACGCGAATACCGGCGCGGTAACACTCCTGTACAGCATCGGGAACTGACGGGCGCAAGGGATCCGCCAGGCCCACGAGACCTATAAACTCGAAAGGCAGGTCCCGCTGATCGTCAGGCAATTCACCGGACACTTCGCATCGGGCAATGCCTAGAACGCGCAGCCCGCGGCTTGCCGCATCAGTGATTGCTCTTTCGATCCGCTGTTTTGCTGCCATGTCCGTCTTGCAGAGTTCCATGATGGCTTCAGGCGCTCCCTTGGCCGCGACGCGACGACGCTGTGTTCCTGGAACATCCCAGACTCGTGACATGGCAAGCAACCGCGACGACAGAGGATATTCACGCACAAGTTTCCAGTCGGGGTGAAGGTGCTCAGTGGATTGAAGCGACCTGTCTCCCAAATCGCGGAACGCTTTCTCCATGGGGTCAAACGGATCCCGGCTGCTCGCCAGGATGCTGAATTCAAGAACCTCATGAAAGGCTTCCGGAATTTCGTGGTGGGTTTCGCTCAGACGCAACCACTGCCCATTGGCAAAGAGCGTCTGCACGGACATGCGATTCATGGTTAACGTGCCGGTCTTATCCACACACAGCACAGTAGCGGCGCCAAGGTTTTCAATGGCAGGCATCCGACGCGTGAGTACTTTTTGCCGTGACATTCTCCATGCGCCCAGGGCGAAGAAGACGGTCAGCACCACTGGGAACTCTTCCGGCACCATGGAGATGGCAAGAGTCAGTCCAGCCAGGATTCCCCCCAGCCAATTGGAGCGCATATAGCCGAAAATGACCACCACAACCACGCAGAGCGCTATTCCTGCCAAGACGAATACTCTCACCAGATGGTTGGTTTCCTGCTGGAGGCGGGTGCTTTCCGCTGACAAGCTGCCAAGACTTTTGCCGATTTTGCCCAGCTCTGTACGAGGTCCCGTTCTGTTGATTTCCAGGATCCCCCGGCCGCTTACGACAAGTGTTCCCGAAAACACAAATGGAGTGTTGTCTCCGCCGGGACGCTCCATGCCCTTACCGGGCGTTCCCTCAATTTTTGGAACAGCGACGGATTCTCCCGTCAGCAGGGACTCATCGACAGAGAGATTTCTGGATTCCAGCAACACCCCGTCGGCGGGAATGCGGTCGCCTTCGGAGACGACGGCGAGATCTCCTTCAACCACATCGCGGCCGGGAATTCGGCTGCGCTTACCTTCGCGGATAACCAGCGCCCTGGGGCTGGACAGATCGCGAAGCGCCTCCAATGCGCGTTCGGTCTTGCGCTCCTGATACAGGGTAATTCCTATAATCACGAAGATGGCTACCAGCAAAACCCCGGCTTCCATGGGATCGCCCAGAAGCAGGTAAACCACTCCAGCGCCCACGAGCAGGAGGAGCATGGGTTCGCGCAGGACTTCCCACGCGGTGTGCAGGAAGGTGGATGGCCTTGCTGAAGGGAGTTCATTCAAGCCCTGGTGCGCAAGGCGTTTCGCGGCCTCCTGTTCTGTTAAACCGACCCACTGCTGTACCACAGCTTCAGTTCCGTTTGCGCTCGGCTGCGTTTGCGTCAATCCTGCGAATCTCGTTGACACGATTGCACCATGTCTCAGCCCTTTATTTTCTCGTTTGTGACAGCACCAGGAATGTGACGGGGCTCACGACCCTGGAAATGGCCCATTAGAGCCGGGCCAGGATCACGTGCTCCGGATGGTCAAGATTGCGCAGGGAGCTTGCGAAACAATCTGGCTCGTCATGGAACGCCATCCGTGTGTTGCTGCCCTGGTAAATGAGCCGCCACTCCGAACGCCCAAAATCATCAGGTTGGCGCTGAAGCCTTTGGCCATCTCAATCATTCCTTCAGCAGGAGAGCAGAATTCTACGGCCACATCCCTGATTTGCTGGCGCAGGCCAGCGGGAATCATGTTTCTGAGTTCATTCTCTGCTTCATGGCGCTTTGAGTAGCGTTCGTAAGGCGTTCCCGGATCCTGCTCAAGGAAGTGTGCGAGTGAAACCGTGGCTCGCGGATTATCAGTCAGCAGGAATTCGACATAAGGGGCTGCCGCTCTGGAGAATGGGCCAAGATCAGTTGGAAAAAGGAGACGTTCGAATGTCTCGCTGTCTTCGGGTGTGCGGGCATTAGGACCAATGACGATGACCGGGCAGAGCGCCGTACGGAAGATCTCCTCCGCCATGGAGCCCTCGAACAGTCGACTCATTCCCACTTGTCCGCGGCTGCCGAGAACAATGAGATCAATTTCCTGTTGCCTGGTGAAGTCTTCGAGAGCAAGAGATACTTCTCCATTGAGAAGCCCCGGTTTAAAGGACTCTCCTTTTAAACCATGCGCTTCGGTAAAGCCCTGCATCTGTTCTCTGGCCGACTGCCTGATCGCGTCAATACTCGCAACGGCTGCCGGATCTGAACTTAATGAGTAAGGAAACAAATCGAGCACATGGACCACATGAATAGTTGCCTTGAAGTGCCTTTGCAGCTTGCGGACAAATTCAACGGCCTGGACCGACTCGTCAGAGAAATCCGTTGGAAACAGAATTCTCTGGATTCCGATCCTGGTGCAGGTACTCATTTGCCGCCTCGATTACCATTCCACGCCTGAAGAGGCATACTTGCGGTGATCTGCGTCACATACTCATTTGCAACCTGGCGTCGTGAGACTTCTATACGGGCTGGCGAGACACACTGACTCGAACACCATCTTGGATCTCACTGCTCGGGTGAACGATCAGCACGTCGCCCGCTTTGACTCCTCCAAGCACCTCGGTCTCAAAAGCTCCGCGATGACCGGTCTGAACCGGAGTTCGCCGCGCGCGCCCATTTTCAATCTTGAACACTTCCCAATCGCGGCCAGTCCGGAACAGAGCGCCTGAAGGAACCTTGAGGACAGTTGCGGCCTGCCATGTGATCACGCGCACCTCGACACGATAAGCGTCGGCCAACTTTTCTGAGCCATCCACAAAATCAAGCACAACATTGGCCCGCTGTTCTTCCACTCCTAACGCGGACACTTTGGTGAATGCGCCGGGCTCGACAACTCTTACTCTGGCCCGCAAAGGCTTGTCTCCGCCCCAATCGTCGATGATGGCGTCCATATCAGGGCTGACCTTCACCGCATCCTGAGTCAGGAAGTCCGCAACGACCTCCAGCCTGGGTGTGTAACCGATCTCTACGATGGGAGCACCTGCAGAAATCACGCGCTCACTCTGCTCCATGAGTCTGAGTATGCGTCCGGCGACTGGTGTTTTGATCGGCACAGGCAACGACGTACCTGCCCTGGATTGGCTCATCAATGCTGCATCGGCTTCTTTGACCTGAAACGCGGCGGACTCGGCCCCCGACTTTGCCGATTCAAGTTGTCTGGTTGCAGCGGCAGCTGAGTTAATGGCTTTGTCGTAGGCTTCCCTGGAGGCAACTCCGTGCTCAAACAGTTTTCGCGCCCTCTCCAGTTCAATTGCTGCCTGATCATTTTCAGCCTGGGCACGGCCGACATCGGCACCTGCCTGCCGCTGACTCGCACGCGCTGCATCCAGCCTGGCCTGAAGCACGGCAGTTTGCCGTGGATCAATCGGGGTGGGATCCACCCAGGTAATTATGTCGCCAGCCCGAACTCGGTCTCCTGCGTGCCATTCAACTCGACGCAGTTGGCCGGCAACGTTAGAGGCGAGCGTGAAATGGTCATGCATTCTGGTTTTGCCTTCTTCATCCACCGTTTGCTGCAGTGGACCGATATCAGCGGTAGCGACTTGTACGGAAACCGGCCTGGGGCGAAACGCGAGAACCAATGCGGCGATAACGATAATCATTGCCAGCGCTGATATTGTTTTGGTTCGCCTTTTCATACTCATTCCCTCGATTTCAAAACAGATACGATGTCAAGCTTTGCCAATCGCCTGCTGACAAGAAAAGCCGATACACATGCTGAAGACAGCACAATCATGAAGGCCCAGGCATAACTTGAACCGGTTACGATGAGCGGCATTCTGTAAAGCTCCGTTTCAAGCCGGATGGAAAGCCATGCGCATAATCCGTAACCCGCGGCAAATCCAAATGGCAAAGCAGCCGCAGTCAGTACAGCCTGCTCACCAAGCAAAATGAAAGTGACTTCCTGCCGGGTAAAGCCAAGGATGCGAAGAGTGGCCAATTCATTCGCGCGTTCTGCCAGGGCAATGCGTGCCCCGTTGTAGATCATCCCCATTGCGAGCACAGAGGCAAAGACGATGAGCGTTCCTATCGATAGCGTCATGCTTCTGTTAATCGTCTCGTTGAAACTGGTAAGCGCCGCTGACTTGATGGAAACAGCGGCCACAGCGGGC
>DASUBD010000104.1:0-12284 GCA_035763445.1 Candidatus Angelobacter sp. | reverse complement strand
GGGGGTGGGAGTACAAGAGTCAACTCATGCCAGCAGCTACTGTGGAGGCGGCGTTGGCGAAGGCTTGGTCTTGTCTTCTACTTTGTTGGCGCCTTTGCTGGTGGCGTGCGCCCCTTTATGCACAACCTTCTTGGTGCCTTTTTTGACCTTGTGTCCGGTCTTCTTGGCAGCCTGACCGGTAGAATGAGCAGCATCTTTGGTGTCCTGTTTAACGCCGCTGTCACTCTGGGCAAAGCCGGCCGGAGCAAGACTGAAAGCCATCAGCAGTATGGTTGCGAGTTTCAGTTTCATAAGTTCTCAATCAGATTCCTGCAACGTCCAAGTGAGTTGCCACCGCGACCAGTTTGCCTCATAGCTTTGCCTCGGAACTATGGCAACTCCGTCACGTGGCAGCCCCTCTTACTTGAACATATAGAGATTGGCGGGACGGATCAAACTTCACAAAACGAACTCTAGTTTTCCAAAGCTGGCCGGGTGCTCTCCCCTGAAGCATGATGCGGCTGAAGTCCCATGCGCAATCAGGAGGAACTATGCGACGTATTCTTGCCGCGCTTCTGCCACTCGCGGCCTTGCTGGCTGTGGGTTGCTCAACTCATCACGTATCCACAACCGCCAACGGTAAAACCGTCTACGGCGAACAGGCGCAGGTCATTGAACGGCTGCGCAATTCGGGCGAAGACCTGAAACAGCTGATGAACGCTCCGGATTCATCCATTCCGCAGAACGTTCTGGCGGACGCAAAATGCATTGCCGTGATACCAGACATGGTCAAAGGCGGCTTTGTCATCGGCGGCAATCATGGCCGCGGCGTTGCCACCTGCCGGCTGCCCAATGGCGGCTGGAGCCAGCCAGCATTTATGGCGATCACCGGTGGAAGCTGGGGAGCGCAGATCGGCCTTGAGTCAGTGGACCTGGTCATGGTCTTCCTGGGCGATGCCGGAGCGCAACAACTCTTAAGTTCGCAATTCAAGCTGGGCGCAGATGCCGGTGTTGCAGCAGGCCCGCTGGGCCGTGAAGCCCAGGCCAGCACAGACTGGAAGATGAAGAACAAGATCCTGGTCTACTCGCGGGCCAAGGGACTGTTTGCCGGACTGGACCTCAGCGGCGCAGCAGTAAAGCCGGATGACGATTCCACTCGCACCTATTACGGCAACCTGGTCCCATTCAACCAGATTCTTACCGGGAAAGCGCCGGCGAACTCTAACTCCAAACTCTTTCTTGCGGACGTGCGGGAAGCGTTCCGCCAGTCGAACGTGAACAAGCAGGAAAAAGCTGGTTCAGGCTTTTAAGCTCTCAACTGCCACTCGTCGAGGCATAACGGCGCATCCTTTGTGGTGCGCCGTTTTTATCATCAGAAAGGTTTTTGCAAAGCCTGCAACTGCTGGCGGTAGCCGCGGCTCAAGGTGAGCTGCTTGCCGGAAACCAGAGTGACCAGATAATTTCCGGTCAGCAAGCGCCGCAATTCGTAAATCAAATTTCGGTTCACGATCACAGAACGGTGAATGCGCACAAAATCGCTGCCGGGCAGTCTGCTTTCAAAGTTGCTCAGCTTATCTCGTACCAGATATTGTTCGCCGCCCGCGTGAACACGAACGTAGTTTCCGGAAGCTTCAAAATATTCAACTTCGCCCAGCGGAACAAAGACCGTCCTCCCGGTTTCTTTCAGAGGCAGCCGTCCGCTGGTTGTCATTACTTCGGCTGTACCCATACACCTTGCCCCTGGACCAAACTTATGTACTTAGACGACAAGCAGCAGAAACTGTCATCTTCAATGCAATGTTTCACTGCATCGCAAATGATGGCTGGATGCTTGGCGAATCTTATATTTATCTAATCTCTGGCAAACGCACTTCTGGAGTTCCAGATTACGTATCTCTGCTGAATCGATTCTCCTGAAAACCAGAGAATGCCCGCATGTGCCGCGAAGAAGGCCTCCCTGAAGAGTTCTGTTGCTGCGTACCACTCATCACTTTTCTGAAACCGCTCGTCACTCGATGGCAGCGTGCCATCACAATGCCTGCTCCTGTCCAATCTACGGTGCTGATGCTGGAACAGTGATTGCTTTATTGCTCTTCATCAGGGGCTTCCGCGCTGTGTTTTTCAGACTTACACAAAGCGAACAGCCCTCTTATGAGGAGATAGAGATGAACAGATATCACGTTCCTCCAATCCAACGATTGGTGTTTACTCTTGCGCTCTTGCTCACCTTCCTGCCAGTGGCATCCATGGCGCAGGTCCTGAAAGGCTCCATATCAGGAACCGCGGTTGACCCGCAGGGAGCGGTTGTGGCAGGCGCGCAAGTAAAGGCTGTGAATCTAGCCACCAACACAACTCTTACCACCACCACAGACAGCTCGGGACTCTTTCACTTCAACCTCATCCCGGTGGGCGACTACAAGGTTGAGGTGGCCGCACAGGGCTTCCGTACCGCGGTGCAGAGCAACATTGTGGTTGCTGCAGGCAGAGACAGCGGCCTGGGCGCAATTCACCTTACCGTGGGCGAAATCACCGCCGAGGTAGAAGTGAATGCGGCAGCTCCGCTGATTGAAACAACCCAATCGCAGGTCACCAACACATTTTCCGGCACCCAGCTCACCACCTTCGCCGGAATCAATGAGAACGAAGGCCTCGACAGCTTGGCGCTCTTCGTTCCCGGCGTTGTGGCCGCTCGCGATAACGGCTTCTCCAACACCAACGGCGGTACCGGATTTGCCGTGAACGGCCTGCGCGGACGCAATAATGACCAGCAGATTGACGGGCAGAACAACAATGACAACAGCGTCGCCGGTCCGGGACTCTTTGTTTCCGACACTGAATTCGTACAGCAATACGTTCTCATCACCAACCAGTTCGGCCCGGAATATGGCCGCAACGCAGGCTCGGTGGTAAACATCATCACCAAGTCCGGTTCCAACGCATGGCATGGCAGCATTTACGAGCATGAGAACAACACCGTCATGAATTCCATGACGAATTTCCAGAAGCGCTTTGGCACGGACGCTGCGGGAAATCCGCTCACTTCCATTCCGCGCGCCAACGATGAATTTGGCGGCTTCACCATTGGCGGCCCGCTGGTGAAAAACAAGCTGTTCTTCTTTGGCGGCTTCAACCAGCAGATTATTTCCCAGAACTCGCTGTATACCAGCGCCGGACTCACGCCGACTCCGGCGGGCATTGCTGCACTTTCGGCCTGCTTCCCGGGAAGCCAGAGCATGACAGCGCTGTCCCAGTTCGGGCCTTACGCCATTTCCGCCGGCAACCCAACTCCCGTAGGCACTGCCGTGGATGTTCCATTCAGCAATCCTGCCTGCGGCACTTACCAACTGGCGGGAGTGGAACGCACGCTGGCCACGCACACGCACAATTTCAACTGGGTTTCGCGCATGGACTGGCAACGCGGCAATGACACCATCATGGCGCGTTACCTGTTCAATCGCGGCAACAACTTCAACCTTGATTTTGGTGACGCAGCCGGAGGTCTTCCCGTCAGCGTGCCCGCGCTCAGCCAGGCCATCCTGGTGGGGCATACCCACAATTTTGGCACTCACATAGTGAATGAAGCTCGTGTGGGCTTCAATCGTTTGAACGTCACCTTCGCCACCAACACCATTGGCACCGTGCCGTCTGACGTCGGCATTGATCAGGCCATTACTCGCGTCACTTTCAGTGATACCAGCCTCTATCCTTTCGGATTGAATGGCGCTTTCCCTGAAGGCCGCATTGTGAACACCTGGCAGGCGCAGGACAACCTGAACTGGGTGGTGGGTAAGCACACCTTCAAAGCCGGCGTGAATTACACCTACCAGCGCTCGCCTAACACGTTCCTGCCCAACTTGAACGGCGCTTTCCGCTTCGCTGATTGGGAGGCATTCGCCGCCAACACGCCCAACCGCGTGCGCATCGCTGCAGGTACGCCGGTGCTTGATTTCCGCGAGCATGACACGTTCCTCTACGCCGGTGACGACTGGAAGATCGGCCAGAACCTGACGTTGAATCTTGGCCTGACCTGGACCTACTACGGCCAGCCAGCAAACCTGTTCAACGATCTGACCACCGCCCGCGAGAGCGATCCCGCAACCGCATTCTGGCGGCAGGACATTCCACTTGCTGCCCGGACTTCGCCACACTTTGACGCGCCGACCACCAGCTTCGGTCCCAGCGTCGGCTTTGCTTACTCGCCGCAGTGGGGGGGCTTCCTCACCGGCCACGGCAAAACCGTCATTCGCGGCGGATATCGCATGCTCTATGATCCGCCGTTCTACAACATCTATCTCAACGTCGCCAACTCTGCCCCGGTGGTGTTCTTGAACACGTTTACCGGTTCACACATCACTCCCAGCATGATTCTGCCCAGCCATCCTTTTGGTCCGGATGTGCGGGCTGAACTCTCGCCCCAGTTGCAGAGGCTGGCCTTTGATCCGCGCAGCAACCTTGAAACCACAATCTCTCCCAACTTTGGTCCGGACAAAGTGCAGAGCTGGAACTTTGGCATTGAACGCCAGGTCACCAGGGACTCCGCGGTTGAACTGCGTTACGTGGGCAACCACGCTTATGACCTGTTCCAGACTGTCAACGGCAATCCGATTGTCACCGGCAACTCCACCGCGCCCGCCGGACTTTCAGGTTGCACCAGCCCGCAGATCCTGCTTGGACCAGGACAAACAGCCAATCCGGCGCTGGGCCGCGCTGATTGCTCCCAGGGCATCGTTCTGGAGCGCAACAACGGCGGCTACTCCAACTACCACGGATTGCAGGCCGAGTACCGCGCCAACAATCTGTTCAAGCAGCTCACTGTGCGCGGCAGCTATACCTACAGCCGCACGCTCGATAACGTAAGCGAGATCTTCAGCACGTTCGTCGGCGGCACCACGCTGGCGTTTGCCCAGAATCCATGGAATCCCGGGAGCGGTGAATACTCCTTCTCCGGTCTCGATATTCCGCACCAGTTCTCCATTGCCGCCACTGAGCAACTGCCGTTCTTCCGCGAGCAGCACGGAGTGGTTGGCCACGTTCTTGGCGGCTGGGCGCTTTCCGGCAACTACGTCTGGGGCACCGGCCAGCGCTACACGCCAGTCCAGGCCGGACTCGAGGCCTTGTTCGGCTCCTCCAGTGACAACTACGATCTTGGATTCCTGCTGAACGCAGTTGGCGTTGATACGGCGCGTCCGTTCGTCGGCAGCCTCAGCGCTCCGGCTACCAGTGTCGGCATCTTCGCCGGCGATGCCTGTTTCAACTTCGGCAGCGCCTGCGCTCTGCCGGCCACACAACTCATCGTGTTTGACCAGGGCGTGCTCGGCGGAACCTCTGCCGGCACAAGCACACAGGCAAACAATGTGCGCTACATCATCAATTCCACCACTGCACAGACCGTATTCGGCACTCCGTTCGGCGCGCGCCGCAATCTCTCACAGGACGCGCCCAGCAACATTGCCAATGTGGCCCTGTTCAAGAACATCAAATTCAATGAGCGCGCTTCACTTGAGTTCAACACCGCGCTCCTCAACGTTTTCAACCATCCCAACTTCCAGAGCATTGATCCCATCATTGAAAATGCCGGGACCCCGCTGGACCAGCAGCAGCCATTCGTTGGCTTTGGCGATCCAAGGGTCAGCAATGACGTGGTTGGCAACGCTCTGGGCAACCGCATTATCAAGGTTGGGCTCACCTTCCGGTTCTAAACCGTTTTCGCGCAGTTTACGGTTTGTTGAACCTTTACGCAGCCGGCGCATTCCTGGTGGGTGCGCCGGATCTTTTTTTAATGGTTTTGCCTTTCCATCACGGCGATCACGCGCGATTACGGCGATTTCCTCCGTGTCTTCGTGCCTCGGTGGTGGGTGTTGGATTTTACCCTCCGGTAACCTTAGGTGATGCTCCACCCCTCCCTCGTCAACCCCGAAAAATAAGGACTTAGCGGAATCAACCTCGGGGATGATTTTTCGCATTTTGGGTTTCTATCGAAGCCAACAAAATCGCTGAATTTACTACTCGGTTAACCCCTCCGGCACAAAGCTAAAGGCTAATGGCTAAGTGCACATCAAGAGAGAATCTAATGGCTTCTTTTTGTCAACGATCGATTTTCCATCCGCCCTGGGGCGTGGAGATTTTGGCTACGCAGCTAGACGCTGGCAGCCAGCAGCTCTTGCCAAATCGAACCAGAGTAGCACTGTTCCCACAGCGAATCAATTACGAAGAGGTACAATGCCCCACGCGAGACAGTTCATATCTTTTTCGTTAATGTCATAGCTGACAAGATTTGCTAGCTGCAAACTGATGTGAAGAGAGGGTTCTTGTCGCTGGCAATACGGATGGGAGTCCGCTTCCGCCGCATCAAGTCACGCTTGATGCGCTGCAACTCCGGGACAGGGTAGTACTCGCTGCTTGTCTCTGCCAGGTTGAGCGCTGTCCTGATTGTTTCCAGACCTTCCTCCACCCGCTCTGCCTTGCCGAGCTGGTCAGCCAGCAGTCCCAGAAAATGCGGGCACCACAGTTTTGCTCCCGTTGCCATGTAGGTTTGAATGCCGCGCCGCAGCCGCTCAATTCCCTCTTCACGGTTGCCCAGTTCGGCGTCCGCCCAGCCAAGGTCGATATCGCCCACCGCCTGCCACAGGTCCAGTCCATATTCGTCCGCCAGCTTCACTACTTCCTGTGCGCGCTCATGCGCACCCACAGCGTCGCCCCGCAACTGGTGGAGCTGAGCGTAAAAATGAGCGGCAAAGAGCCGGCTGGCCGGATGGGAAAGCTCACGCGCAAAGCCCAGCGCGCCCTCCATTCTCCTGAGCGCCTGCTCTGCGTCGCCCAGCGCCCACAGCGCCCGCGCCGCAAAACACTCGCTCACCACTTTGCAATCGTGAGCAATGGTCAGTGTGTAAGGATGATTGCGGTTCGCCGCATACAGGCCGGAAGCACGATTGAAATGCTCCAGCGCTTCACCGCATTTTCCCTGCTCCACCATGGCGGAACCCATCGCGCGCTCCGCCTCCATCACCAGGGCTGGATCGTCCAGGGCCTGAGCAATCTCCATCAACTGGCGCGCTACGTCCTCCGCGGATTGCAGTTGGCCGCCGAACTTGTAATACAGAACCAGCAGCGCCAGCAGATTGAACAGCTGCGGCGAGCGGCCGTTCATCCATGAAAGCTCTTTTGCCAGCGCGCAGATTTTTTCCATCTCCAACGCCGCAAAGCCCTTCACCGCAATCCATGAGACGCTCTGAATCATGCGCAGGGTAATTTCCAGCCCGGCGCGCTCCGTCGTCTCAGGCAGCGCCGGCAGTACTTCCAGCCCGCGCGCCGCCAGCCTGGAAGCTTCGTGGTGAGCGGAGCGGTGATATGCGGTGCGCGCCGCTTCCACCAGGTAGTGCAGCGCTCTCGGCCAGTCACGGCTTTGCTCAAAATGCATGGCCAGTTCGGCGGCAATCTCCGTTGCGTGTTCGCGGAAGATCTCCACTGCGCGTTCCGCAATCCGCTGGTGGATCTGCGCCCGCCGCATCGGGGCAATCAGGCTGTACGGCACCTCGCGATACAGCACGTGTCGAAACTGGTGCCGCGGTGAGATGCTGCCGTCAGGCAGCTCCCCCAGCCATCCTCCCGTCAAGAATTCATGACGCCGCGCCAGTTCTTCGCAATGCTGCTCCACCCATTCCGTTGGCATGTCCAGCCCGGCCGCTACCGCCACAATGGAGAATTCCATTCCCGTCGCGCTTGCGGCTTCCAGCACCCGCCGCTCGTCCGCGCTGAGCCTCTCCATCTGCTTTTCAATCAGCTCTCTTACGCTTGAGGGCACTGCCGCTTCAATTCCCGTTAACTCGCTCTGCAGCTTCCACCTGCCGTCTTCTTCCACAATGAACTTTTCCTCAATCAGGTACTCCACCAGGCTCACCATGAAGAGCGGGTTCCCCTCCGTTCGGCGATAGATGCTGTGCCGCAACCGGCTGGGCAATTCGTTGTTCCGGCATCTGGCTGCCAGATACTGCGCCACCGCGTCTTCGGTCAGGTATTCAAGCGGCATCTCGTGGCACAAGCGGTGCGCCTGCAATTCTCGTTTCACATCTTTTAAGGCATGGCCGGTAAGGATTACGTCCACGGGTCTGTAAGTACCAAGGATCATGAGGCAGGCCTTGTCGCGTCGCCGCGCCAGATGCGCGATCAGGTCCAGTGTGGAGTAATCGCTCCAGTGCAGGTCTTCAAGCACCAGCAGCACCGGATAGTGATCACTGAGCCGCTCGATTGCGTCCGCCATCTCCCGCAGCATCCGCTCGCGCGTTCCCAGGCTCCGCGATTGCAGGCTCTCTCTTTCTGCCGGCGCAGCCAGCCATGACATGTGCGCCAGCCATGAGGGCGCCTGCTCGCGCAAAATTTCCAGCGCGCGGGCTCCTTCTGCTGAGCGGCATAGCCGCGAGAAACCATCCAGCACTGGCAGGTACGCTTCACCGGAACCGAAATGCTCAAGGCATTGTCCGCGGACCACCAGTGTCCCCGGCGCCTGCCGCGCCTGCTCCAGGAACGCCTCCACCAGAGTCGTCTTGCCGATTCCCGCTTCACCGGTAACAAAAATTGTCTGGCGTTCGCCCGCGCCCACACGCTCCAGCCATTCCAGCAATTTGGCCAGTTCCGCGTCTCGCCCCAGCACTCCAACCTGAATCTCACCCGGAGCATGCTGGATCGTGCGACTCGCGCTGTCCCGCACAGCCATCGACCCGCGCTGTGCCTTCCGCTCGGGGTCATTCTCGGCCGCTTCAGCATCCCCGCCGATGAACCGATAGCCACGGCGATGGACCGTCTCAATGTAGCGGGGTGAAGCTGCGCTATCCTCGAGCGCTTCGCGCAGTTGCAGAATGCATCCCTTCAATACTGCATCGCCCACAAAGGTGCCCGGCCACACTGCGTCCAGCAGTTCCTGCGTTTTCACCAGCTGTCCGGCTTTTTCAACCAGTGTTTTGAGAACGGCAAACGCTTTAGGCCGCAGGGAAATCGCGCGCGTGCCCTGCCACAGGCACTCGTTGGTAAGATCAAGCCGGTACTGTCCAAACTGAATGGTTTTCACGGTTGCACAACAGGGAAACCAGAGGGGCCGGGGAGTAACTCTTGCCTAGATGTGCGCCACAATCCCAGGGACGCAAATATTTTTTGCCTTCCCTGGAACCCCGGCGCATTGCCCACTGCTGGCTGAAATGCTCTTACCTCAACATCACCGCAACATCACCTCTCCGTCATGACTGTGCATGCGTGCGCAGGTAGTTTGGGAAGCGTGATGAATGGGTTGACACACGCAAATGCTTTTGTCGTCCAGTTCCGCTGTCCGGCGGGGACTTCTGAAGAGCAGTTTTCAGGGCGGGTCGAACACGTTGCTTCGGGGCGAACGGCAACTTTTCAATCCATGGAAGAGTTGCCAAAGCTTCTCCTGAAAATGCTCAAGGATTCGCGCGCCGGGGAATGGACCAAAGATCGCTGAGTGTTGCGGCTGACCCTTCACCCAATTACAAGGAGAATGAAGTGAACAATCATATTGGAAAATTTCGTAACAGCAGCGCGTCGCGCACCCTCGTTCGCGGCTTGCTGATGGTGCTTATGGCAGTTGCGGTGACGGGCCTGGCCACTGCTCAGGCACAGGACGAGCAGCTCAAATTCAGGGGCGGCATCGGGGTCATTACGGTTACAGGCGTAGCCGCGAATGGTGCCGCAAACCTTAACATCGTGCGTGGCGTTACTCCCGGAGCACCCTGGAGGATTTCCAGCCTTGAGGCTGAAGTCTCTCCTGCAGGCCGCATCAAGGTTGTAGGACACGGTCTGCTTCTGGCGTCCGGCAATGGCATCGGCACCAACGCCGGCCAGAGTGTCCACGCCACTCTCTTCTGCGGTTCGGCAAACGCCGCTACCGCACACGATACAACCATCACCGGCGTTCCACTGGCGGCTGATGGAGATTTCAAGATCGATGATCTCCTCTCTCCGGCGCCGGTGCTTCCCTGTGTCAGCCCGGTGCTGCTGATCCGGAACGTGAACGGACTCTGGTTTGCCGCCGGTATCCCGGATCTCGATTAACTGTTGCGCCCGGAGAGCAATCACCGGGCCGCCGCAGTAATGCAGGCGTTCCATCCTCCTGATCCAAACCAGGACGGGAGGATGGGGCTCGCCTGCCCGCCGTGCGCCATACCCCATAGGACAGCACAAAATTTTTGCGCGACAAATAAGGAGAAGCAATGTTCGATCCACTACAGAAAAATCCTGGCGGCAAAGCAGCCGCTAAAACCACAACAGGGCTTTCCGCTGGTCTGGCCCGTATGCTCGGCCGCATCGCCATGCTGCTGGTCGCCCTTTTCGCTGGACAGGCACTTGCGCACTCGCAACAGACAGCTCAAATCAGGTTTGTGAACGTAGCGGACAGCACCCAGGGACTTTCAGATTTTTCACAGTTCCCCGCCATCAACAATCGAGGCGCCGTCGTGTTTACCGCCGTCCAATCCGGTGCGGGTCAGGAGGTCTTGCGCCACGACCGCAACGGTCTGAGTCCCATTGCCTTGGCCGATGGCAGCACTATCACTCTTTTCACTGACGATGTCGCCATCAATGATTCCGGCGTGGTTGCGTTTCGCGCAGCTTTGAGCGGCATTGGAAGGCCCGCAGCCATCTTCATCAGCGACGGGATCACCACCACGACCATCGTCGATTCCACAAAGCAGGGACTGCCCGGCTTCGGCATCGGTCCACCGTCCATCAACTCTTTCGGAACTGTTGCCTTCCAGGCGGCAAGGAGCGGCTTCAGGTCCTCCGCTGTCTTCACCGGAAATGGAGGCGTCCTCACTCCGGTAGTTGATACCCTGTCATCTGATTTCGCCGCATTCGGGGGTGTGGCTATCAACCAATCCGGTGAAATTGTTTTCGAAGCGGTTCAAAAAGACCGCAGCTCAGGTATTTTTCTGGCCATCCCGAATCTTGAAGAAGAGCAGCCCTCCGCCACGCCTTCTTCCGGCTCCGTGACCATTGTTGACGTTGTAGATAGCAACAACCCTGATTTCTTTGACTTCGGCGATCCCGTGCTCAATCGCGGAGGAACTGTTGCCGACTTTGCTGATACAGCGCAGGGCGTGGAGGTGTTTTCAGGAAATGGCAGCGGGACAAAAGCACGAACCGATCCCGCAACCAACTTCTTTGCCGAATTTGAGCACCCTTCCATCAACAAGCACTCCGCAGTGGCGTTTTCCGCGTTCGAAACCAATGGTGCGCAGGCTATCTTCGCCGAACTGTCCGGGGGATCATCACCCGCTCCTGTATTGCAGACCGGCGACCCGCTGTTCGGCTCTACCATCGCTTCGCTCAGCGTCGGCCGGTTTGCCTTCAACGACCATTTCCAACTCGTCTTCTCATACGGACTGGAAGATGGCCGCACCGGCATCGCCCTTGCTTTACTGAAAAACGAAGAATAACGACTGCGGAGGGCCGCGCAGAAGGACGTGCTGGAACGCGACAGGGGGGCTTCTCGCAGCCACCGAACGAGTTAAGCCCTCAACCACAACCCGAAACCAATTAGCCGCAGATTCACGCTGATCCACCGAGATCAAAATTGCTTCCGATCTTGCGTTCATCAACGTACACGTGTTCCGGCTTGCCGTGGATCTGCGGCTAATAATTCTTTCTCCGTTTCTCTGTGTCTCTCTCGAAAATGCAACCGGGAGCTACGGAGCACCATTCCTGGCCAGAGTCCAGCGCCGGAGGCGCGGCATGAGGTAGCCCCGTCCGTTCCCGAAGCGCACAACGTGCGCCGAGGGATAAGGGCGGGGTAAGCGGATTATCACACCAACACCATACTGCCGTAGGCCGGAGCGGAGCCGCAGGCGAAGCGACAAAAAATCATTTTCATGGTCATTTAGGAAGCTTTGGTTTCCAGACGGCTCCGTGGTGGGTGTGCCTTTCCCGATTCCGGGGTTTCGGCTATGACTCGCAATCACGCAACGCCAAAATTGCCAGCGTGACGTCATTGCAACCGGCGCGGTATTCTTTCAAGTTGCTGATCTCAAAAGAAAGGCCAACCCATGCGCCTGATCTTTTCTGTTTTTCTGGTGGTCACTCTCATGTCTGTGCTCTCTGTTGCTCAAGAAACTTCGTCCAAGTCATCGCCCGATGCCGCCGAGCTGAACAAGATGGCGGCACGGTTTGCGCCCACCAGGCTGGCGGTGGATACATCCGCCCTTTCCGCCGGGGACAAGCAGGCGCTGGTGAAGCTGATTGAGGCGGCGCACATCCTCAACACGTTGTTCATGAAGCAGTTCTGGAGCGGCAACCTGGCGCTT
>DASUBD010000103.1:0-3464 GCA_035763445.1 Candidatus Angelobacter sp. | reverse complement strand
GCCGTAATTTCCCAGATCTCCGTTGGCAGCGTTCCGGAAACGTATTCATGGTCTTCACGGGCGATCACGCGCATGCCTTGCTTTTCTGAGATGCGGCGCGAGGCAATGTTTTCTGCGGCCTTAGGGACGCGCAACACGGGAAATTTCAGCACGTCAAACCAGTAATCCGTCACCACTTCCACGGCCTCTGTCATCAACCCCTGGCCTTGCCATGGCAGGCCCATCCAGAAGCCGCGATTAACTTTGTCACCCGTGAGCAGACCAATGCTCCCGATTAACTGGTCAGGCCGGCTTTTCAAACGAAGGTTCCAGTGCCAGGCTTCGCCCCGCTCCATTGCGGGCAGCGCCACTTCACGATAAAAGGCTTCGGCGCCGTCCGACGGATAGGGCCAGGGTACTGCTTTCGTCAGGTAGCGCACGATCTCCCATTGGGGGAACAGAAGCTGGGTCTGGGGAGAGTCCGCCAGTTCAAGTGGACGAAGCAGCAGGCGAGCAGTGGTGAGGCTGGCGAACATGCCTGAGAGAAATTTTACAGTCGCGGGTCGCTGTTTCACACACTGGAGAGGCGCCTACTCTCCCATCCACTCGCCAAACCTTCGTAAAGAGGTGACATGATCGCAAACAATCTTTATGACTCCCATGATGGGGACAGCCAGAATTAAACCCAGAGCTCCCCAGATCCAGCCCCAAATCAGGAGCGCAATGGTTACCAGCAGCGGATTGAGTTGCAGGCGTTTCCCGATCACTTTGGGATAAAGCACATTCATGCTAAACAGGTGCAATCCCAAAACCGTGGCGATCACGATAATCACGCCGGTATCGTGAAGCACACCAATGCCTGCAGCCAGCGGTGGTACTGCGGCGAGAACCACTCCAAGGTAGGGCATCAGGCTCAGGAAGCCGCTGATCACGCCGAGGAAATAGAAATAAGGCAGCCCCAGAAACCCAAAAACCACAATGCTTACCACGCTCATAAACAGGCCAATAATGAAATTGCCTGCAATGAAACTCCGCATCATGGTGGAAATCTGGCCCAGCGTGACGTAAGCGGTGCTGCGGTTCTCCGGGCGGAATAGCTGCACGGTCTTGGTGCGAGCATGCTCCTGCCAGCTCAGCATGAAATACACCAGAAAGGGAATGAACGCTATGGCGGCAAGCACCTCTGTAATAGTGCCCAGGCCCTGAGTGAAGAAATCTGTTGTGCCGTTGCTCTCCACCTTCACCGGGACCGCGTTCTTGTTTTTTTGTGCTTCGCCGGGAAGAATGTTCTGCGTGGTCTGTTTGAGGTCGTTGGTTTGCTTGGTAATGCTCGAAAGTTTGCCGCGGATCTTCTGGGAATATTTTGGCAGTTGATGAGCGAAATCGATGGCCCGATTATAAAAGAAGTAGCTGCCGGCCCAAACGACACCGCACATCAGCATTACTGCCAGGATGGATCCCGCCGGCCGCGGCATGCGAAGGCGTTCCAGCCCGCGCACTACGGGCTCCAGCGTAAAAGCGATCAGCACGGAGAACAGGAGCGTGACGAGCACCATCTTGGCCAGATAACAGACAACCAGAACAGCAATTACGCTGAGAGTGATTTGGGCGGCAGCCCCGGCGCGCAGAGTGTTCTTGTATTTGGCTTCCTGCCGTTGTTGCAGCTCTTCCTGCAACGCTGCCTGATCGGCAAGCTGTGGTCCAGGTTGTTCGGCTGGAGGAATAATGCGATTGGTAGCCATTAACCTAGTCAGATGCAGAGCGGCGTTACAATGACCGCGTGAACAGCGCCGGACGCATTTTGGCCATCGACTACGGCTCGCGCCGCATGGGGTTGGCAGTCTCTGATGCGCTTGGGATTACTGCACAAGGTCTGGATACGCTGGAACGCAAGAACAAGCGCAGCGATTTCGCCCGCCTGGAACGAACCATCCGCGAGTACCAAGTGACGGAGATCGTAATGGGCAATCCACTGCGCATGAGCGGAGAAGAAGGAACTCAGTCGCGCAAAGTGGCTGAGTTTGCGGAAGAGCTGAGGCGCCGCTTTGAACTTCCCGTCCACCTCTGGGATGAGAGACTTACCTCCTCTGAAGCCAACCGGCTTCTGCGTGAAGCGGAAGTAAGCCTGCAAAGGCGAGCCCAGGCTGTCGACCGGATGGCAGCTACCCTGATTTTGCAGTCTTTCCTGCAAGCCCGGAGCGCAGGATAAGAGTGTCCAACGCAAACTGCTGCTGGACTCATCCAACATAGCTGGATATTAGACCATCATGCATAAGGCTTTATCTTTCTTCATATTTGCGGTGGTGTTGTGTTTCACGACCGGGTGCGCTCGCCCGAACCCGCGGGAATCTCTGGCCACCATGCAGGCGCCGGCGGGGAGCCCGATGCTCCTGGCCGTCTATCAACCATGGTTCGGAAATCCATCCCACATCAATGTTGGTTATTCCTGCCATGACGCCAATGTCTTGCGCGAGCAGATTACACGGGCCAGGGACATGAACATTGGCGGGTTTGTAGTTAACTGGTATGGACCGCGGAAAGAATTTGAAGACCGCAGCTTTGCTCTGCTGGAAGAAGCGGCAGCAGCAACGGATTTCAAAATTGCGGCCCAATACGATGAAGCGGTGGACCACCCCGGATATGCCACAGATGCGGTGATCGTAGACCTGCAGTATCTCTATGACCGCTATATCAGCAACAATGCCGGCCCCGGGCGCGCTTCATACCTGCGCTACCAAGGACGTCCCGTTATTTTCATTTTCCCCAAGGATTCAGCCACTGATTGGAACCGCGTCCGGCAGGTGACCCAGTCCTGGTCAGACCCGCCCCTGCTCATCTACAAGGATCCAAATCCAAAGTACGTGAACACCTTTGACGGATTTTATGCCTGGGTGCAGCCGGGACACGACGGATGGGCACGTGATGGCAGCCACTACGGCGAGGATTATCTGAATTATTTCTATAAAACCATGATCGATAAACATCCGGACAAGTTGGCCATCGGCGCCATATGGCCCGGATTTGATGACAGTAAGGCTTCCTGGAGCCGAAACCGGCATATGTCCTATCGCTGCGGCAAGACTTTCAACGAAACGCTGCGCGTCTTCCGCCAGTACTACGGATCAGGAAATGCGCCGCCATATCTTCTGATTGTGACGTGGAACGATTATGAGGAAGGCACGGACATTGAGCGCAGCATCACACATTGTGGGCGCAATGGAGGAGGCGTGATCAATACGGCCATGGGACAACCGTGATTCACAGTTTCCAATCTCATGCCACAAGAGGGAACACGGGAAGGGATTTTCTATGCGGGTTTTGATTACGGGCGGTGCGGGTTTTATTGGCTCTCATCTGTGCGACGCGCTTCTGGCAGAAGGCCATCAGGTGATTTGCGTGGACAATCTGCTGACTGGAAGTCTGCGAAATATCGCGCACCTCAGGAATGAGCCGGCTTTTGAATTTCTTCAACTTGATGTGAACGA
>DASUBD010000102.1:0-2520 GCA_035763445.1 Candidatus Angelobacter sp. | reverse complement strand
TTCCTTCACCCACGGCCAATATTCCTTTGCCTGGGCCATCTCTCGGGCCACAGCGTCAGTGGAGCGCTTGCGCCACGGATGCCCGCTCAGGGTTTGCGGCCAGAGGCAGAAGGTGCACTGCGCCGGGCAGCCACGGGTGGTGTAGAGGGCAACAAAAGGATAGAGCAGGAAAGGGACGTTGTAGCGGCGCACGTCCAGGTCGCGATAGTAAACGTCCGTCACATTCGGCAGCGCATCCAGATCTGTCACATCGGGGCGATCAGGATTGTGTAGAACTTTTCCGTTTGCATCCCGATACGATATTCCTCGAATCTCCGAAAGCGGAGTTCCGTTCGCATATTCCACCACGGAGTAATCGAACTCACGACGGCAGACAAAATCAATCGCCGCACACTCGTTGAGAGAGCGCTCGGGCAACGTGGTCACGTGGGGCCCCACAAACGCCACTTTCAGCCGGGGATTTGCCTCTTTCATCTTTGTAACCAGCTGAATGTCTCCGGGGAAACCGGGCGTGGAGGTAAACAGCACCAGGAACTCGTATTGTTTCCCAATCTCAATCGTCTCTGCCGCTGAAACATGATGCGGAGGAGCGTCCAGCAGGCGCGATCCTTCCAGCATTCCAGCCGGATATGCCAGCCACACCGGATACCAGTAGGACTCGATCTCGCGGGTGGCCGGCCAGCGTGAACTGGCGCCACCGTCAAAATTCTCAAAAGACGGCGGATTCAGAAACAAAGTTTTCAGAGGCATCGGGATATTTTAGCATCCCCGTTCAGCCCCTAAAGTCAAGCGAATCCAAGTGGTTAGAAGCCGTCAGTGAGTGGTCTTATAGTGCAGGGAATGGTGCTTTTGGGAGGCCCAAAGCAGGGCCCATTATTCGAGCGGCCACTCTCCTTTTGAGCCAACATTGGCTTAAAAGGCACATCATCAAACATTAAGAAAGAGGGGATATTAAGAAAGAGGGGATACTGTGGCTAAAAGGCCTCTCTGCCGGAGGTTTTAGATATGCCAAAGAACAGTTTGATCATTCTGGCCGGGCTCAAGAGTTTTATCATTACCTCACAGGACGGCGCGCCGGATAACCAATACCGCATTCGCGAGAAGCACGTGGAATTCCGCTCCGTAATGCCCAACGGTCCGCCAGCGGCGAGACTTGCCTGGCGAGTGCTGGAGCCGGATGAAGTTCAACTTCACTTTGCTCTTCGAACGCCAGTAGCAGATTGGCTGGATAAGACACTTTACTCGCAGGCGCGCGCTGCGTAGTTGTAAGCCAGGTTATTCGTCCGGACCCTTGTGCTTGAACAATCTCTCCAGAGTCCGTGTGAGCCCGTCGTGATCGCGCTCGGCCACAACCGCATCCACGCCATCCGGCAACTCCGGAGCAAGGACTTTCCCACGCACCACCAGAATCACACAGATGGTGGCGCGAATCATTTTCAGCGAATTAGCCACGGACCAGCCTTCTGTCTCAATGAAGTGTTGCTGGTCCAGCACCACGGCATCCACTTTGTTGTTAACGCAGATTGCCACCGCGTGATCTGGAGTATAGGTGGTCATGATGCCGTAGCCCAGGTCTTTGAGGACACGCGCAGTCCGGCTCTGTCGCCTGTCAACCAGCAACAGAATCGTGGGTTTCCGTCCATTTTGCCTGGTTTTCATCATTTGGGCGCAGAACTTCCTGCCGGTCCCTGCACGCTTCCAGATAAGCACCGCGAATCAAGCAGACCTGCCTCCGCAGAGAACCATTCATGATGCATTGCTGGTTGCTGATGATGTACGAGGCGCAGATAAAAGGAGGAGATCAGTGCCAACCTCCCGCTGGTCTCAGGTCCAGTCCCACAAGAACCCGCTCTGTGTTGGAAAGGTCGCCAATTATTTTCTTCACCGGAGTGGGTAACCGCCGGACCAGGGCGGGAACGGCGATGATCTGGTCCCCGCGCGCCAGCATAGGTCTTTCCAGCAGATCAATTACCTGAATGCTGTACAAGCCATGCAGATGCTCTTCACAGATTTTTTTCAGGTTTTCAAAGGCGCGAATGGAAGTGGGCGTCATGCCTGCCACGTACAGCCGCAGTTCCCAGAGAGCTTTGCTCCGGCGACGCGGCGGGCCTGCGCTGCGTGCGGCGCGCGTGCCGTTGTTCATGTTACTGCGCTTTGACAGCGCCGATCGTTTGGAAGTCGCCATTGATCGTGATTCCTTTTTCGTCAAGAGTAAAACTGTGCACACGCATGTCGTGCGCCATGCCGCGGCACTTCAGCAGGTTGAGCGTGCGGATTCTTTCCACGCCATTCGGTATGTCCCGCAACACAAGCCAGCCATCCATCAGCGACGAGATGCCGATGGCCCGCTCTTCCATTTCATCGCCGTAGATCAGGTTCGTGAAAAGGGCGGTGATGTTCTTCATCTTCAGAAAATCAATCAACCGCGTGAGCATGGCCTTGACTGAAGACTGGTCACCTATAGCGATCAGGTTTGTAATGGGATCGATAATCACCACACCCGGATCGAAATCTTCCACA
>DASUBD010000101.1:0-2909 GCA_035763445.1 Candidatus Angelobacter sp. | reverse complement strand
GTCCGGCAGCGTGAGCAGCTTGGTGTGCAGGCTGTCATACAGCATGCCCGCCAGCTGCTGCGACGTAAACTGTGGAGAAAGATCCGGCCGCCCGACATCGCCGATAAATAATGTGTCGCCGGTCAGTACGGCCCAGGGCTTCAAAGAGGCCGCGTTCGTTCCCGCTTGCCTTTTCTCCTTGGAATCCGTCCTATCACTGCTATCAGCGTTACCCGTCCCGGCTTGCCGCGGATCAGCTGTAAGATTTTTGCCTCCGTTCTTCTCCGTGTCTCCGTGTCTCCGTGGTAGGTTTTGGGTTTCAAGGTCCGTCACCACCAGGCAACAGCTCTCCGGTGTGTGCCCCGGAGTCTCCACGGCCGCAATGCGAATCTTGCCCATCTGCAGCGCAAAGCCGTCACTGAGCGGGACATGAGGGAACTCCGCGCCGGCGCGCGCGCCAATATAGATGGTGGCGCCGGTCCTCCGCGCCAGCTCCACATGCCCGGACACAAAATCCGCATGCAGGTGCGTCTCAAAAATATGGCGGATTTTCAGCCCCTTCTCAGCCGCCGCTGTCAAATACAGTTCCACATCGCGCTGCGGATCCACCACCGCGGCCTCGCCCTCCGAACCCAGCATGTACGAGGCATGCGCCAGACATCCCAGATAAAATTGTTCAAAATACATATCCGTCAACTCCTTCTGAACACGTTGCGCGGCGCAATATTTCCGGGGTCCCCAGCAAGCTCGATTTTGGCTTGGTGGGGTGGCTTCGCCGCGCCTCAACTTGTCATGCTGAGCGAAGCGCCGCTGTTGCGCGAGTCGAAGCAGCTAGGTCGCGCGAAGCGCCTCCGCTCCCGGACTGCTTCCCATTATCGACCCTTTGCGACCTTTGCGCCCGTTGCGGTAAATGCTTTTGGCTTTGTTTTCCGATCACGCGCGATGTCGTGCGATGCCGGCGATCTCGGCGATGTAGGCCCCTCCCCCCGCCCACCCCGGAAACAAACGACTTACCGTTCGTCACCCCGGAGTTATTCGTTTTCTTCCGCGTTGACCCTGTCCCGGCGTGCCGGGATTCGCGGCCAACCTTTCTTTCTGATCCGCGCTCATCCGCGTGAATCCGCGGTAAGCTCTTGGTTTTCCTCCGTGTCTCCGTGCCTCCGTGGTAGGTTTTGGTTTTGCATTTCCTCGCGCGGTATAGTCCCGGAGCCACCATCGCAGCGCTCCACAAAATCAAGCCGGCTGTTTTCTCGCTGATCCTTCCCACCAGCAAGCTCTGTGTCACCCGGTACAGATTCACCATCACCGCCTGCTCGTCTTCCATCGGCAATATCTCCAGCTTCTCCGGCCTGTAGCTCATCATCTTCGCGTGCCCGTGGCACCAGCGTTCGCCTTTCACCTGCGGTGACTTGCATCCTCTCCCGTCCGCGTACTGGTACTCGCACCTCGGAGCCCGCCCCGCTCTCTCCAGCAACTCCATCTGCCGCCGCACAAACGCTTCTTTCTCGGCCAGTTCCTTAGCTCTTGCTGCTTCTTCCCGTGCTCGCCTCGCCTCTTCCGCATCCAGAAGTTTCTGCTTCGCCTCGGCATCCACCTCCAGGGCCCAGTACTGCCCGTATTCCCAGCCCTGCTCCTTAGCCATGCGCTCCGCCTTTTCTGTATCGCGTAGCGCCCGCTCCGCCATCTCCCGCCACCATCCGGCTGAGTGCGTGGCAATGTACTCCATCATTCCCCTCGGCGAATCATCCTTCAGCCGCGTCACATCACCCACATGCCATGGCAGGCTCTTCGCCGCATACGGATCTTCTCCCATCGGCGCCGCCGCCGGAATCAGCGTAACTTTCCACGGCTCATCGAGCAATGATTTGTGATTGTGAATTTGGTTTTGAAATTCTGGCAGGCTTGGCAATTGCGGTTGAGCGGACATAGAGGTGCTTTCTCCTGGTGCGGTTCTGGCTAAGGGCTAATGGCTAAGAGCTAAAGGGTGGTTTTTCGGCATTTCTGGCAATTGTGATATTGGCCTATCTGCTTGGGCGAAGCAAGTACGAACATGGCCATTTTGCCAGAGAAATCGTCCACTTCCATCCGGCCAATCCGGGCCAATTGACAGCCAGGAGTAGCAAACAAGTAAACGAATATGCGGGGCGCGGTATTCCGATCACGGCGATGACGCGCGATCTCGTGCGATGACGGCGATTCCACCGGCCACTTGACAGCCCGTAGCAAAGAAGTAAACGCATCCTCCAAGGATCCGAAACCCAACACACATCATCCCGAGGCCGTTTTTGCCGAGGGACCTGCTCCCGCTGCAGCGTCGCGTGAGCCACTTGGAACTGTTGACCTTCCATACCCGTGTGGCCCAGCCGCCCTCGGCTGGGAAATCTCAAGCAGGAATCTCGGTCGGAACCCGACTCTGTAGCAGTAGGTTTTCCGATCATGGTGATATCAGGGTCCCCGGAAATCCTGGTTTTGGATGCTCAGCCCCAGGGATTTTGCTCCCGCTGCTGTCTGGCGTGAGCCACTTGGAACCCTTGTCCTCCATGCTCGTGTGGCACCGCCGCCCCCGGCGGTGTCTTCTGTAGAAACCCGAGGGACCTGCTCCGCTGCTGCCTTGCGTTAGCCATTCGGGTCGGCGAGAAGCTACACTGCGGCGGCAACCGCATCCGCAATTTTGGCTGCGCCTTGGACTTTCGGATGTCCTACGGAGGCGCGTTGGCATTGCAGAAGCTTAGGAAGGTGGATGAGATCTCCGAATACCGCCTCGCACGCGTGGCCACGCGAGCCGACAACTTCATCTTCTGCCATCAGCAGTGGAGTCAATTCCCATAGCAGCGATTGGTCGGCCCACAAGGCGTTCGCTTCATTGAAAGGAAGCCTTACAAATGTGCAAATGCTCTTTCCCAGAGTGCTGTTGGCTGTGTCCACCGCTG
>DASUBD010000100.1:0-3571 GCA_035763445.1 Candidatus Angelobacter sp. | reverse complement strand
GATCCGCCCCGCGAACGCGGGACAACATGGTCCAGAGTCAACTCTCCTGAAGACAGTATGACCCCGCAGTACTGGCAGGTGTTACGGTCACGCAGCAGGATGTTCTTGCGGGACAGGGCTCGGGTCTGGTGCGGAATGCGGCGGTATTCAAGCAAGCGGATCACCGACGGCACACGCATGGCGATCCGCGCGGCGTGCAGGAAATGTCCGTTTTCTTCCTCCGGCATGGCCAGGCCCTTGAGCACCAGAACAATGGCGCGGCGGGCAGCGCAGATGTTGATGGGCTCGTACGATGCATTGAGCACCAGCACGGGGGTCTGCATGAGCAGACTTTTGCGCGGCGCGGGAGGCGGTGCTTCCTGCGGCAGTTCAGAGTGATGGCGCTTGTTTCGTGCCCTGTCCCGTTCCTGCATGGCCCTGGATTTCCTCTCTATTGAGCGATGGCAGCAAAAACCTGCCCGCCCTGTACTTCTTTGGTGGCCCGCGCTACTGTGGCCACAAAAACTTCTTTCGCTCCCGCACGCAACAGCACTCGCGCACACTCGCCTGCGGTTGTGCCGGTGGTCATCACATCATCCACCAGCAAAATGGTTTGCCCGCGGACCGCATCAGGCCGAACTACAGCAAAAGCTCCCCGCACGTTGGCGCGACGCTGATGACGCGTAAGCCCCGTTTGGGAGGCAGTCTCCCGCTGGCGAACCAGACAAGTGGTATCTAATTGGATGCGTGTAGAAGCTGTCCCGCTGACCAGCGCCCGCGCAATCTGCTCCGCCTGATTGAAGCCCCGCGTGCGGCGTTTGCCCGTCCAAAGCGGTACCGGAAGAACCAGGAACTCAGGCGGCAATCCGGCGTTGGCAATCACCCCGCTGACTAGTTTGCCCAGCAGACCGGCAGCCGGCTTTACCTGGTGGTATTTCAGAAGATGAACAAGATCACGCAGGGGTCCGGCATAGGCGCCGTAAGAACATGCCTTCCGAAATGGAGGAACGATCCGGCGGCAAAGCCCGCACAGCGGCTCCGCCCCGGCGGCAAAGCGTTCAGGGGTAAAGAGCTTCTCGCCACAGATACTGCACAAAATTCCATCCAAAGGAATTATCGCGGCAAGGCAAGGGTCACAGACCGGAAGCGCAGAAATATTAGTAAGAGGAAGATGGCAGATGCGGCAGTCAGAAGGAAACAGGACACAGAACAGGCTTTCAGCCGCGGACTTGAGTGTCCCCTGCGCCCGGCTTAGGTCACCACTACTGAAGACGACCCTCCTTGAAGCTCCGACCAGGAAGTACTTGTGGCCTAAGTATAGCCCGGGTAAATATCCAGAAGCAATGAAATGTGTATTAAACCATCGCCGCGATCGCCGACATCGCGCGTCATCGCCGTGATCGGAACATGAGGGGCTACCAATGATGGCAGGACTGCTCACTTGCGCTCGGATTTAAGCAGGCCAATTTGTAATGCTGCGTCCGATGTGCTAACTTGCGTCGAATCAGCGCACTATCCACACGAGGAGAAAACTGTGGCCGAAACACGAGAAGCCATTAACGTTGAAACAAAGTTTCAGCCGTATGTCCCGGCAGATGAGATTCGGCCGGAGTTTACAGTTCGCGCCATCTTCTTTGGCGGACTTTTCGGCATTCTGTTTGGCGCGGTCACGGTGTATGTAGGTTTGCGAGCTGGTCTCACAGTTTCGGCTTCCATCCCGATCGCGGTTCTCTCCATCAGTGTTCTGCGCGCCATGGGGAAGGCGAGCATTCTGGAAAACAACATCGTGCAGACCACCGGCTCCGCCGGTGAATCGGTGGCCGGTGGCGTGATCTTTACCCTGCCCGCGCTCATCTTCCTGGGATTTCCACTGGAATACGCCCGCATCTTCCTGCTCGCGTTCATCGGTGGATGGCTCGGTGTGCTGTTCATGATCCCGCTGCGGCGGCAATTGATTGTGAAAGAACACGGCAATCTGCTTTACCCCGAAGGCACGGCCTGCGCCGACGTTTTGATTGCAGGTGATAAAGGCGGATCGTTTGCCGGCCGCGTGTTTGCTGGTCTGGGATTGGGCGCGCTCTACACGCTGTTCCAGAACGAAAACATGTTTGCGCTGTGGCCCAGCACTCCGACGTATACCCCGTCCTGGTTTCAGGGATCCTCGCTTCGAGCCAATACGACCTCCGAATATCTGGGTGTGGGCTACATCATCGGCCCACGGATCGCCGGAGTAATTTTCTCAGGCGGCGTTTTTGCGTGGCTGGTGGTGATGCCCGCCATAAAGTTTTTCGGATCGCATGTGACCGGCGCAATCTTTCCCGGAACCATTCCCATCTCCCAGATGAGCCCTGATCAGCTCTATGGCGCCTATATACGACCCATGGGAGCAGGAGCCGTGGCAGCGGCAGGATTGATTACGCTGTTGCGAACGATTCCAACGATTATCGGTGCACTGAGAGCGGGGATGAAAGATCTGGCTGCCGGGGCGGCTGGAGTTGCCGGTCAGCGCCGCACGGAAAGAGATATCAACCTTAAATGGGCGCTGATGGGCGCCACCATTCTCATGGTTGTGATGTGGGGCCTGCTTACGTTCTTCCCCATTAAGAACGCAGAAACCCATGGGCTCAACAACATCTTTGCCGCCGTCCTGGTGGTGATCTTTGGTTTTTTGTTTGTGACTGTTTCCTCGCGCATTACAGGATTGATCGGGAGTTCATCAAATCCAATCTCCGGAATGGCCATTGCCACCCTGATGGCAACCTGCGCCATGTTCCTGGTCATGGGCTGGACCGCGACGGCGTATTCGGCACTGGCCATTACGATTGGCGGTGTGGTCTGCATCGCTTCGGCGAATGCAGGCAACACCTCGCAGGACCTGAAAACCGGCTTCCTGGTCGGCGCCACACCTGCGAAACAGCAGCTGGGACTTATGGTGGGAGCTACGGTTTCAGTATTCGCCATCGGGCTGACGCTGGGTCTGATGAATACAGCACTGGAGGAGTTCCGTCCGGCAAACATTGCCATTGACGTCAATAACCTCCCTACGGGCGTGACGCCATATTCGGGCAAGTTCGACCGGCAGATGGTTCCTGTGGGGCAGGCCAAGGGCCCTGACGCGCAGGCAGCTCCGGCGACGCAGCAGGAGTCCGTGAAGGGCATGGTTCTTTATACGTCCATCAATTCGCCTACTGTCCCGAACGGCTACTATTTCTACAACCCGCAGACGCAGAAATTTGAAATCCAGTGGATCCAGGGCATTGGCAGCGCGCGAGCAGCTGCGCCGCAGGCCCAGCTCATGGCAACGGTGATTAATGGCATCCTCCAGCGCCGCCTGCCGTGGGGGCTAATTCTGCTTGGCGTGTTCCTGGTGATTGCCGTTGAACTGCTGGGCATCCGTTCGCTTTCTTTCGCCGTGGGTTTTTATCTCTCCATTGCAACAACGCTGGCCATTTTTGCCGGTGGCGTGGTGCGCTGGCTGGTGGAATATAGCGCCAAGAAAGCGGGAGAAAAAGTGGAAGAAAGCGAAGTGAGCCCGGGTGCTCTTTATTCAAGCGGATTGATCGCCGCCGGCGGCATTGTGGGCCTGGCAGGC
>DASUBD010000099.1:0-11371 GCA_035763445.1 Candidatus Angelobacter sp. | reverse complement strand
CAGTCGGCGATCACGATGGGCAATGTGGTGGTCCGCGCAAGAGCTTGAACAGGGTCTTTCTCGGCGGCGTCGACAATCTGTTTCATTTGCTGCCGCGCCTGCTCGGCAGCCTGCATCTGCGCCGCCATGGCGGCGTTCTTTTGATCGGTTGAGCTAATTGAGCGTTCGACGCGGGTATTGGCCGGCGGACCCTGCTTTTTGTCCCCGATATCGGCTGCTTTCGGCGGCTCCTTCGGTGTCGGCATCACTGATTCAATACCCATGGGATACTGCTGGAGCTTGGCCTGAAGCGCCTGATTTTCGTCCAGCAGCCCCTTCGCGCGGCTTTCATCCAGCCGCTCAAGGATGGGCAACAACGCAAATAGCTGGTACTGGTAATTGCCCTCGAAATTTACTGTACCGCCGGAGCTGCCGATGGTTATGTTGTTCCCGTGGTTTTCCTCATCCTGGTTTTTCGCCTGGCTCAGTATGTCTTCAATGGCGGAGAGAACGACCTTCGGCGGCATCTCGCCGTAGTGTTTCACGATCATGTCGGTAAGCGACGAACCAACCTGAATACCCGAATGCTTGTGGTTTTTATAGCTGTTGACTGCCTGGATGAATAAGCCCTGTTTTTCGGCCATCATGTCAGCCGGCAAGGCCTGCAGGAGAAGGCCGCCGCTGCCGTAAGGAAACTCGTCCCAGGCGGTGACCTGGTTCACCAGGTCAATGGCATCATCGAATTTCTTTTTGTCTGTGTAGAGGCGGATGATTCTCTCCGACGTCTGCTTTCGTACTTTCAACTCGGCCTGGGGAAGAAGCTCCTGCACGTCATCAAGCGAGAGAGGGAGCAGGCCGGCGAAGATGTCTTCCTGCAATCGCATTTTTGTGTCGTCATCATCGTGAATCTCAAGCGACGCTGTGAAGGCGTCGTGCAGCAGGGCGCGTGAGCGTTTCTCATCCGGCACAGGCAGGCTCCCCGAGATCTGCAGGAGGCCATAGCTCCGCATCGGCGATTCCAGACCGCGTGAGGCTGCTTCCGATGCTTCCAGAATACCCAGCGCCTGTTTCTGCTGTTCCGTGAGCTTTGGCTTGGCAGGAACATTCGTTATGGCAGCCACAGGCCGGGCAGCGGCCGGCCCAGCGTCTTTCGGGCTTGCGTCCTGACCCAGTGCAAAGGAGGAGACACACAAACAGCCGACAGCGATTGATAAGCGGATCAAATCTCGAATCATAGTGCCAGCTCCTCGACTGGGTTGGAAAACAGGGAAGCGCCACAATTTAGACGCCCCAACCTCTTAGATTGTAAGCTGCTGATTTTCTTGCAGGAATTTTGAAAAAGCCCGACCCCGTTGCTATGTGACTATTGGGGTATGGTTTCCACTGTGCCGCCGCGAAGCCGCCAAATCACTCCGTGAGGCACGGGCAAAGACAGGCGCTCATGGCGCGAGAGGCCGAGGTATTCGCCGCGGATCATGCGTGTAGTGATCCCATGCGAAACCGCAATGACGGCACCGCTCTGTTCTGCCAGCCAGGAGCGAACCCGCTCCTGAAAATGATCGTAAGACTCCCCACCAGGCGCCCGGAACCACCATTCAGCATTGGAATCGCCACCCACCACGCCTTTGCACAGCTTGTTCACCTCCGTGCGGGTGAGGCCTTCCCAACTGCCCAGCGTCATCTCCTGCAAACGGGAATCTATCATCAACTCCGGCCCGGGAACGTGCTGCCGGATGATTGCTGCCGTCTCGAGTGCGCGGCCCAGGGGGCTTGCCTGTATCAGCCGCTGTTGCGGACCGAGCAGGCGCGATAGAAGGCGGCCGAGTTGCCCTGCCTGCTCACGTCCACGCGCTGTAAGGGAAGAATTTTGCTGGCCTTGAAGACGGCCCTCGCGGTTCCACTCTGTTTCTCCGTGACGAACAAGATAGATCTCAGTGCCCGGATCAATCGGCGTCATTGCACCTCTTTAAACCACATGCTTACACGAATACATGCCAAGCCGAATGGAGGTCAAGATGAGAGGATTTTTAGGCCGGGACGGAGCAGGAGTAAGCCTGTGTTGAGGGTAGAAGTGACTGGTTAGAGGCCCAGAGTGATGTAGTGCTGCCTAAGAGAGAACACGTTGCGCAGGCTCAATTCGATCCAATGCTTTCTGCGATCCAGAAATTGCGAATATGCCAGCTGGAACCGGACTGCGGACTTAAGTAAGAGTTCACCAAGGCGTGACCGTGATATGCAGTTTGAGGCAACAGGTTTGGGGTCACAGCAAAACCAGAGGTCGTGTGCAGAGGGATCCAGTCCGAGTCTTTCAATCGCGTTGCATATCTCGCACTGCATATTCAAACCTGCCTATGTTCGATTAGACCCTCACCCGCCCAAAAAGTTTCACACAATGTGAGATGCTGCTCGCCATCCATGCGTTATCTCATTATGCGACATGCGACGATTCCCTGTGTCAAAACCCGTGACCCCTGTCACATCTATTTAGAGCGTCCGTTATGAAAATCGTTACAGCAAAGTTTCTCCCGGCATTAAGCTGGTAATTAAGGAGGGGACTATGAAGATCCTTCTAACGACGGATGGCTCGTCATTTTCAGAAAGCGCACTGCAAACCATAACCTCCACTATACGTAGCGAGGGCAGTGAAGTCCTGGTGCTTGAGGTTGTCGAGCCTCTGGTGTTCACGGCGCCGCCGCAGATGGCACCCGGATATGCGCCCGAACAGGCGGCGAGATTAAAAGAGCAGTTCCGGGAAGCGACAGAGACGACGGCGGAATCGGCGGACTTCCTCCGTCAAGCGGGGTTCAAAGCTGACTCACGCGTCATCGAGAGCGATGTGCGCACAGGCATTCTGCAGATTGCGACCGAATGGGAGCCTGACCTGATCATACTGGGATCGCACGGACGTCGCGGAATTGAGAAATTCCTGCTAGGCAGCGTGGCAGAATCAGTTGCGCGCCACGCGAAATGCTCGGTATTGATCGTACGCGGAATACCGAAAGCGGCCGCAGCAGTTCAAGCTGCCTGAATTCAGAGGTAGAGACCTTCCGCGATGCGGGCAGTTATAGACGATCAGGCAGCGTTGCGCTGAGGTTTGCCTGCACTTTTCTTACGGCCGGCGTGCGTCTTCTCTCTGCTCATGCCGGCCCCGCTCTCAAGCCGAGGCTCCGCTCCGGTTCGCCGGCCGGAATTTCCGCCGGCCATGGATTCCGATCCTTGCTGGTGATGTGGTTGTTTGGATAGTCGTGTGATGGGTCGTGTTGTGGCCGCGTTGTTTGGTCTGAGCACGATTGCCGTTTTAAACTGAACGGAGTGGATGGAATTCACTTTGCCGGTGAGTTGAGACGGGAAATCTGTGCCCGCAATGCCGATTTCGCGCTGCAGAACCGGCTTGACCACGTGCCCAGCTACGGCGCAGTTCCGGTAACTGTTTATGCGCCGGATCCGGAAGGAAAGAGCCACGGCAACTTCCATCCGGCAAGCTACCGCGCCATTCTCAGGCGTCCCGAATGGTCTTCACGATTAAATAAGGTACACGCGCAGGCGCGAACGTCACTGCCGCGAACCGACCGCCGCTGGCGCGAACTGGATTCCTGCACCAGCTCTGACGCCCTTTTGATGAATATCTTTTGCTGTCCCGGCGTTTGCAACAGCAAGAGGGTGGCAGCCATGCTGGGAACTGAACAAAGCGATGTGCCTGAATTTGGCTACCGTGCGCGCGTGCCCATGAAGAGCACAGGGAAAGGCAGACCCCGATTTGACCGAACCGAAGTGGACATGAAACTGGGAACGCTTCTGGTGGAAGCAAAACTCACTGAGAATGATTTTCAGAATGCTTCCGCGGAATTGGTAGCGAGCTATCGTGATCTGGACGAGGTTTTTGAGGTTTCCGCATTGCCTCGGTCGGGTGATCGTTACGTTTCGTACCAACTCGTGCGTAACGTGCTTGCCGCGCACGCCGGAGAGTTTAGCTTCTGCGTCATGCTGGACGCGCGTCGGCCTGACCTGCTGGAGGCGTGGCACGCAATCATGCGCGCCGTCACGCCGGTTGACCTGCGCACGAGGTGCAAGGTCCTGACCTGGCAGGAACTGAGTAACGCGCTGCCGCACGGCCTGCGTGAATTCCTGCGGTTAAAGTATGGAATTCTTTCACCAGCACTGCCTTAATTTTTAAATCACTCCACCGCATCAATCCAATGTGGCAGCGTTCCTCGTACTGAAAGTGTCATGGCAGCGAGAGAATGTCTGACACTTTTTGTCAGCTCAAACCCGCAGAACAATTTTTGTCACGCAGAATTTTCGAAACAAATGAAACGATCATGTGTCTAAGTAGCACTATAGAGATAAGGAAAGCAGCAGAAGGAAGAATCTCACTGAATAAGCAGGTGACGGAGTTGCCGATTGGCATGACAGGTGTGCCGGCTGCAACTGAAGCTTTGATCCCAGGTGTGGAGGATTTGTGAGGATTTTTGACGCATTATTCGGTTGTTGGCACAAGAACATCAGCTTCCCGCAAACACTCAAAGCGGGCAAGAGGCGTTCTGCCGCCGCTTCGGAAACAGGCACGTATGTTGTGTGCCTCGATTGCGGACAGGAATTCGCATATGACTGGCAGCAGATGCGTGTGATCTCTCAAGAAAAACTCAGAGGCTGTGCCCAGTCACATGTCGAGGTGGAAGCGAAAGCGAGCTAAACGGCTTTGGTCGACGGAGAAGTCATGCAGGCAAAAACATTTAACTTCCGGGTTTCAAGCATTGTGGCGACGGTGTTGTGCTTCATCTTCTATAACCCGCCTGTACACGTAGCAATGGTCAGGATTTTTTCCTGACCGAGGTGGTAAGGCGGCTCGGTTCGGTGGTGGTAGTAAATCAAGGACGCGGTTTCCGGCCGCGTCCTTTCCTTTTTGGCCCGCCTTTTGATTTTTCGGGTTCTGGCCGTTCCGCAGCGGCTCATGGGCTCAACTCAGGGCGAAGCGCGAAATGGCCGGGTTGCTCCATCTCAATGATCTCCACCCATTCAGCCTTGTTCTTTTCGAGGTAGACCACCTTTCCGCCCAGCAGTTGCGCCGCGCTTTCGGGTGAGAGATCACGGTGATAATCAAAGTAGCGCTCATTCAGACGGTCCCACAAATCAGAATGGAACCAGCCGGACCCTTCATATTTGGTGGAGAACAGATAGGCGACCTGATATTTGGGCTTTAATGCACGCGCCTGAAGCGTTGCTTCCAGAGTGAAATCACGGATCTGAACAACAGAAAACGGCTGTTTCACGTAACCAAGATATGGTTTGGTCAGTTCGTCTGTTACCGGCCAGGCGGTGAGCACAACCTGGTCGCGCTCATGTTGCTCCAGAAAGTGTGCCGCGTTCGCGTGAAGCTGAATAAAGTCCCGATAAGTCAGGTTGTCTTCCGGTGCAATCCGGTACGGTGGATTTACAAACAGGCCGAAAACAAAAAATACTACCATCACCGCAGCCGGCCATTCCCAGCTTGCAACTCGGCGGTGAAGTGTCGACATGCCAAGAATGATGACGAGCGGGTAAGCCGGCAGGAAATACCGGGTGAGCAATGCTCCGCCCAGAAGCGAGAACGCAACAATATGCGCCAGCATGATCAGGGCAAACTGGAATTGTACAGGTATGGCAATACGCTGACGTTCGCCTGCGGCGTCAACCACCGGCGGAAACATCATTGCTGCTCCCGTAGCCGCGGTAAGAGCAAGCATGTTCATGGACCCGAAAAGGTGCCACATGCGCAACCCGAAGGCGAGCACAAAACGTACTGGAGTAACTGCCTGCGTCACGTTGTACTGGTAGAACTCGGGAGAGCCGAAAAATCGGCCGGTGACATGGTGGTGGTATCCAAGCCAGGTGAACAATGGGAGCAATGGAGCCAGATAGACTCCTGCACTGGCAAACCTATCTTTGGCTGAGCGATGATTCCGGTTCAGCACTTCCCAGAGCGCCAGCGCAAGAGGAGTGATGATGGCTGTTTCCTTGCTCAGCACAGCGAGTGAGAAAGCGAACTGGCCGCGCCAGTGATGTTTCTGCACGGCCAGACGAATTCCCCATAGCGTGAACGCAGCGGCAGCGAGGTCAGCATGAGTAAGGGAGCTTTGAACAAAGAATACTGGATACAACGCCGTGCCAATGGTTGCTGCAACGGCAACACCGGTCCCAATCAGCCCGCGCGCGAGAAAAAACACGTTGGTGAGAGCAAACGCGGCGAGCAGAAGCTGCGCAATTCTCGCCACAGCCGGCTTCCAGCCGCTTAGTGTGAACCAGAAAGCGAGATATGCGGCCGGCAAGGGTGGATGGCCGGTGTCCATGGTTGTTTTGGGGATCACCGTGTGTTGATGAGCAAGGTCGTGAGCCGCCGGAACATAAAACCCGGCCTCATCCCAGAAAAATGGAAGCCTTAACAGCGGGGCATGGAGCAGAAGAATGATGACAAAGACGACGGGAAAAACGTGGAGCGGCGAGAGTTGTCTCGGCTCGGCGGCGCGCGATCTCATGCGTGGGTTGACATTTCTCGTGGATATTAGTGTACGGGGCCGGTTGGTTGTGCAACAGCCACGTCCAGCTTGATTTCGCCAAATGCCTTCTCATATTGCGTAACATTTTGCTGCAGAATCGCGAGCAGTGCCTTGGCCTGCTGCGGGCTTAAATAGATTCCCTGAAAATTCTGCACTTCCACTTCATCAGCGCCAACTGGCTGCAGCCGGCCAAAGGTGAGAAAGAAATCCCACACGCTGACCCGCACTTGAACTGAGTTGGCATATCCATCACGATATTCGGGAGAGTTGATCAAGCGAACATTTGGCTGCGGTCCAACTGACATTTTGGATCTCCTCAGATGATTGCTGTGAAACAATGAACATAACAGAAGAAGCCTCCAGGGAGAAACTTGTGCATCTCCCAGGCTGGTTTATATAACAGCTGGTTTGTATAACAGAAGATGCGCATCTCCCCGTGTGATCTTCGCACTTATTTCTGCGAAAGTTACCGTTGGCTGAAGGGTACTCATGATTAAATTGCGCTCTGCCTGTTGTGTCCGTTTTATCGCATCGATTTTCCTCGTGTTGGGTTTTCTTGCGTTATCAACTGCAGCCCAGGGCGGCAAGAATGCTCCGCGAGAGCGTTCTCTGGTCGGGCACGTCTTCGACAAAGATAACCAGCCCGTGTCAAGAGCTGTGGTTTACCTGAAAAACACCAGGACAAAGGTTGCAGGGACATACATCACGGAGCAGGACGGAAGCTACCGGTTTCCATGGCTCGCCTCAGATGTGGATTATGAGCTTCATGCTGAGTTCCACGGCGCCAGGAGTGATACCAAAATCATCAGTTCATTCGACACGCGCAAACAATTCGATATTGTCCTCAGGCTTCATTGAGAATCTTTTCAGCTTCAGACTTGACTTGAGTTGCGTCAAGCAAGCCGCCGCTCCAAGCCCGGCGCACAACGCCAGCGAACATTTATAATGCTCCGTTCTGCATTGCATGTGATGAGGCCAGCCATGGACTTGACTATTGTTGATATTCACGCGCGTCAGATTCTGGATTCTCGCGGAAACCCGACGGTAGAAGCTGAAGTTACCCTGGGCGATGGTTCAGTGGGCCGCGCCGCCGTTCCCAGCGGAGCTTCCACCGGAGAACATGAAGCTGTAGAGCTTCGCGATGGCGACTCAGAGCGTTACATGGGCAAGAGCGTGCTCACCGCCGTGGGCAATGTGAATCTTCCTATTGCAGATGCGCTGCAAGGCATGGACGTGACTGACCAGCGCCGGATTGACGACATCATGCTGGAACTGGACGGCACTCCCAATAAGGGGAAGCTTGGCGCTAACGCAATCCTGGCCGTGTCCATGGCCTGTGCTCGCGCGGGAGCGAATGCCCTTAAGATGCCGTTATATCGCTATCTTGGAGGAATCGGAGCCAACATTCTGCCCGTTCCCATGATGAACATTCTCAACGGCGGAGCCCATGCAGACAGCAACGTAGATTTCCAGGAATTCATGGCTATGCCCGTGGGTGCAGAGACGTTTTCTGACGCGCTGCAGTGGGGCGCTGAAGTATTCCATACCTTGAAGTCTGTATTGAAGAAGCGCGGCTACAACACTGCTGTGGGCGATGAAGGAGGATTTGCTCCTTCCCTTAAGGCCAATGGAGAAGCGATTGAACTTATCCTTGAAGCCATCCGCCAGGCGGGCTATGAGCCTGGGCAGGATGTGGCCATTGCCCTGGATCCCGCGGCGAGCGAGTTTTTTGACAAAGATCGCGGCAAATACATCTTCAAGAAGTCCGATAAGTCGGTGAAATCCTCACAGGACATGGTAGCTTTCTGGGCAGACTGGGTCCGACAATATCCGATCGTATCCATTGAAGATGGTCTCGCTGAAGACGACTGGACAGGCTGGCGACTCCTCACTGACGAGTTGGGTGACAAGATTCAGCTCGTTGGCGATGACCTGTTCGTCACCAACACTGAGCGGCTCAGCCGCGGCATTGAAGAAGGAGTCGCCAATTCCATTCTGATCAAGGTTAACCAGATTGGCAGCGTGAGTGAGACGCTTGATGCCATTGATCTGGCGCGACGCAATGGCTACACGGCCGTCATATCCCATCGCTCGGGCGAGACTGAAGACACTTTCATTGCCGACCTCGCAGTGGCCACTGGTGTCGGTCAGATCAAGACGGGCTCTGCTTCGCGCACAGACCGCATTGCCAAATACAACCAGCTGCTTCGTATTGAAGAAGAGCTGGATGAATCCGCACGGTTTCTCGGTTTGGAAGCGCTCAACTATAACGGCGCTGAAGGCGGCAAGGCCGTCGCATAATTCAGATTTGAAAGAATTTCCTTCCGGCCGCCTGGGCGTCATCCCGGCTATCAAGCAAAAGGACCCGGCTCTCACCGGGTCCTTGATTGTTTGCTTTTAAGTTGTTGTTACTGATTATCGTCGTTGTCATCCTGCTCGTCGCCGGAACCTGCACCGGCAACGCCTGCTCCTGCCTTGATCTGCACAGGGGCACCGGCAAAGAGAGTGCTGGATCCATGTTCTGTTGCAGTTTTGTTGAAAGCAGCTACTTCAGTGTTCAGGAAGCTGTTGAACTGCTGGAGATGCCCTTCCAGTTCCTGGTGAACTTCATTTGCTTCCTGGAGCACCAGCGGACCGGGTGCTTCGCCATAGGGCCCCAGTACTGCCCGCATCGCTCCCTGTAGACGGCTGTTGAAACGCTGCAGATAGTGAATGTCATCGGCCGCTCCCGGCTGGATCTCAGAGTTATAAAGAGGATCCTGGAGGGACGATATTTTCTTGTCCAGGGCACGCGCCTGTTCGAGCACAGGTTTGTAGGAGGCATTCACCACGCCGCCTTCTTCATCTGAACTCAGCAGGTCTTCGAGATTGCTGATTTGCTTATGCAGGCTGTTCAAGCGGTTCAGGGCCTCATTGAGGGCTGAAGCTTCGTCTCGCAATTCCAGACCGAGTTTCAGCTGGGCCCGCAGAGCTTCAGGATCGAGCTTGAAGCGCGGATCATACTGAACTTCAGCCGTTTGCGTTTCTGTTTTGCCGTTCGCCATGACTGAGACCTTATAACTGCCCGGCAACACTGTGGGACCCTGATTGGTGTCAAAGAAGAACTCTTCTTCGTCCTCACGCGGAGGCAAGAACGTCAACTTCTTCGGGCCATCGTAACGCAGATTCCAGACAGCCTGGTTCAGCCCTGCCTTGGAGGGGCCGTACATGGTATGAATCACGTGGCCACTGCTGTCAGCCACTGTGATCTTCACCGGGGTTTCATGCTTTTTGCGCATCTCCGGCGTGACCTTCAGTTCGGCCGGCAAGTAGTAGGAGATGACAGCTCCGGTCGGCGGGTTCGGCGCCACGTAACCGCCGGAAGCGAATCCATGCTTATTCCACATGTGCCAGTTGGTTGCCGGGAGAATGGGGAACAGATGGAAATTGCTCTTGGCAAACTCGCCGCCAGTTTCTTCCAGCGGAGTAATGTTGTCGAGCACAAACAGCCCGCGCCCATGGCTCGCGACGACGAGGTCGTGATGCTGCTTGATGAATTTCAAATCGTAAATCGGAACGGTGGGGAAGTTGGCCTTAAGCGCAGTCCAGTGTCCGCCGTCATCCGCAGAGTAGAAGAGACCGGTATCAGTGCCGGCGACGAGAAAGCCCTTGCGGTTCGGGTCCTCACGAATAACGCGCGCCGGATCATCCGCCGGAAGCCCGGCTGCGATGGAAGTCCAGGTCTTCCCGCCATCGTGTGTTTTGAAGGCATAGGGTTTGTTGTTGTCCATTTCATGCAGATCCACCGCCACGTAGGCACTGTTGACGTCATGCGGCGAAGCTTCAATCTGCTGAACGCGTCCCCACTCCGGCAGGCCCTGCATTCCTGATGTCGCGTTGTGCCAGCTCTGGCCGCCATCGTGTGTCACCTGCACCAATCCATCGTCGGTCCCCACCCAGATGGTCTTGGGATCGACCGGGGAAATGGAAATGGACAGGATTGCATCAAACGTTTCCGCGCCGCTCAGGTCAAGGAAGACCGGCCCGCCGCTGGAAACCTGCTTGCTCTTGTCGTTATGCGTGAGATCCGGGCTGATGGGCGTCCAGTTTGTACCACCATCTGTGGAGCGGAACAGGACGTTGCCGCCCAGGTACACCTCATTCGGATCTGTCGGTGAAACGGCAATCGGTGAAGTCCAGTTGAAACGGTACTTGAGGTCCGAAGGCTTCTTCATTGACACGCCCTCGAGATAGGGCCGAATGAATTTGGAAAGACCATTTTCAAGGCTGACGCGCTGGATAAAGCCGTTCTGCGAGTCGGCGTAAACCATGTGAGTGTCTTTGCCGTGTGCAGGAACAACGTACTCACCATCGCCGCCGACGACGGTGAACCAGTCGAAAGCGGTGCCGCCTCCACGGCTCAGGCTGTTGGAAGGTCCGCACCAGCCGTTGTTATCCTGCAAGCCGCCGCAGAGGTTATATGGTGTGGAGTCATCGTCAGCAACCATGTAGAACTGTTCGATGGGAAGGTTATCAAGATAACGCCATGTCCGTGCTCCATCCGTGCTCACGTACACTCCGCCATCATTGCCGTTGATCATGCGGTTGGGATCTTCAGGATCAATCCACATGGCGTGATGGTCCACGTGAACACGCTGAGAAACCACATGGGCTGTCTTGCCGCCATCCTCTGAAAGCATGATGTTGAAGGAAAGGAAATACACCCGGCTCTCATCGTTGGGCGCAACCAGTAACTCGCTGAAGTAGAAGCCGCGGGCCGCCAACTCGTGACTGTTACTCACCATCTTCCAGTGGTCGCCCATGTCAACCGAGTCATAGAGCACGCCTTTCCTGTTTTCCACCAGCGCATAAATGTGCCG
>DASUBD010000098.1:0-5387 GCA_035763445.1 Candidatus Angelobacter sp. | reverse complement strand
AGGGCCTTGTTGTAGTCGGGGCCTCCGCGCGGGTCAGCATGGCCCTGCAGAATGAGGTGAGCATCTTTGCGGAAGGACAGATATTGGGCGAAGTCTGCGGCCAGCGTGGTGAGAGTGTTTTGCTGGCTGGGCAATAATCCGCCGTTGGGGTTTGCGGCCGTCGGCTGTGCAGTGGGGAAGTAAATGCTGTGCAGCGAGAGCCGAGTTTCAAGTCTCTTCTGCTCAGCCGGCGCCTGGACCTCGATATCAGCGGTGCCATCGGCGGCGCCACCTTTGCCGTCATCGGCGTGGCAGGTGACGGTGTAATGGCCGGGTTGGAGTCCGGTGGTATCAAACTGGGCCTGGGCTCCAGAGCCCGTCACTTTGCCTCCGCTGGCTGTCCAGGTGTAAGTGAGCTGGTCACTATCAGGATCACTTCCGGTTGCGGTGAGGTTCACGGGTTGTCCGGCGGTGACGGTCTGCGGAGAGGCAGCGCAACTAACCGTGGGCGGACGATTGGGCCGCGCTTCTACGGTGACATCAGTGGATGCGCTGGCCGTTCCACCCTTTCCATCGTCAACTTTGACAGTCGTGGTGCAAGTGCCGGGAGCGACGCTGGCGGAGTTGAGATGAACTTCCGCGCCAGTACCTTCAACGTTGCCGCAGGTTGAGGTCCAGGTGTAAGTGAGGGCGTCGTTATCAGGATCGCTTGCCTGCGCCTGAAGCACTGCCGAATCACCAACAGTGAGCTTATTGGGATTCGCGCTCAAGGTGACAGTAGGAGGACGGTTGGGCGGTGGCGGAGGCGGTCCACCACCGAAGCGGAAGACGAGTCCGGTGGCAACGCGAACGTTATTTTGCCGGTCGTTATCACCGTCGTTGAATTTGGTGAGCAGGTAATCTGCCTGAAGAACGCGCCAGGCAAGGTGCTTGCTGAGCGTGAGATCAACGCCTCCACCGAGGGCGGTGGCGAACGCGTTCGGGTGAATTGAACTGGTACTGAAGAAAGTTGTTCCGGGGGTTGGTGGGCCGGTCAATCCCACATTCGACTTGGCATGGGCGGCTCCAAAAAGGACTTGAGCGAAAGGAGTCCAGCGGTCGCCACGATGGGAAAACTTGGGGCCGAAGAGATAAGTGAAAAACGCACCGTGGGTGCTTGGCGGGAGCCCGGCAACGTGATAACCGGCGAAGTCGGCAACCAGACCAAACCAGCGATTGACATTGAAGGCGAAGGAACCGGTGCCTCCATGTTGGTCAAAATTTTCTTTGCCAGAAGGCGTGCTGACATTGAAACGGCTGAAGGAGTACCCGCCGAATATTTCTCCAGCGGGTGCGTGTTCGCTCTGACTGGACGAATTTGATTGCGGTGCGGAAGAGACTACCAGCGCGTTTCCAAAGTAGGGATTCGCAGGCCTGAAATCGGGAGTGCGGGCTACTGTTGGCGGCGACGTGAGTTGAGAATCGAGAGGCTTTGGAGCGTCTTGAGCATGAGTTGAGATGGCAAAAACAAAACCGAGGATTGCGGCAGACAATACACGCACACGCGGTACCATAGATCCTCCTGCGAGTGTCGGTTTTAAACAACGCCGTATGATAGCAGAGAGCAGCGAAAAGTTTCTGTGAGCAGAATTTGTGGCTGGGCAATTAATTGAATAAAGAATCGCTGGGCGGATTTTGAGCAGTGTGGCGTGCGATGAGAGGTGTGAGCAAAAGCGTGGAAGATGAGAAATTGTTTGCAGAACTTAGAGAGTTCATCACACGAGCGGTGCCGTATTGGCGAACGCTGGGCCTGGAGTTGAAGGAAGTTGTCCCGGGCCGCGCCGTGTTTGAGGCGGAGTCAAGGCCTGAACTGATGCAGAATGCCGTCGTGCATGGAGGGGTGCTGGCTTCCATTGCTGACTCAGCGTGCGCCGTCGCAGGGATTTCACAGGTGTTTCCGGCAAATTACGCGACTACCATCAACTTGCAGATGGCTTACCTGAAGCCGCTGGTGCAGGGAAAATTTCGTGCAGAAGGAAAATGCGTGAAAGCAGGGAAGACGATTTTGTTTTGCGAAGCTGTGGTTTACGACCAGCAGAATGCGGTGATCTGTACGGCGTCGTCACAGCTCATGGTCATACCGCGGCGGAGGTGAGCGCCAAGGAAGGCCATGTACTTATGTTTGATTTAGGCATGTACTAAGGTGCATATAGTGCCTGTCAGTTAGAACAGTATCGCTCCCATTTTCATGCAGATCTGTCCTATTTTTCCACCGAAAAGTATGTCTATTTCGTTGCGCGATGAGCCGATTTACTTTATGATAAAGAGTTTTGGCGGTGGTTCGCAGCGCTCTCTGAGCAGGGGCCGGTCCCGGTATTATTTCGTTCCAAATTGAAACCCAAGGCTGCTGTCGGGAATCCAATACTTAAGTTTTAGCACGCACTTTTCCATCCAAAGGTAGGAAGACATAACTATGGCAAGGAGACGAGGAAATCCGAACTGGGGAAAGCCTGAGCCAATTGGCCCGGTGGTCCCCGTCGTGACTTCATTTGAGCAGGCAGTAAAGGAATTTAAGCTTACGCCTGACCAGTACATTCGCTCCACCCGTCTGCGCGAATGGGCACGGCGAAACAAAAACAGCAAGTACATACCCGAGCCTCTCCTCGAAGCTTGGGGATTTGAGATTGAGAGTACTTTGTAATCGATCGGTGTTCCGGAAGGCCGCCATGATGGCGGCCTTTTCGCTTTTCAAAGCTGTGCAACTATCTGCTATCCACCAAAACGAAGTGCTTGCGATCGTCGTAGGCGCTGGCTTTGCTTCTGGGCTGAACGTCTACGCCACGGTAGCGACTCTCGGCCTATTGGCCAGATCGCACGTATTTGATCTCCCGCCGGAGCTGCATACCGTTTCGTCATGGCCGGTGATCATTGTTGCCGGTCTGCTTTTTGCCCTGGAGTTCGTGGCTGACAAAATTCCCCTATTCGACCTTCTCTGGAACGCGCTGCACACGTTCATCCGAGTACCAATCGCAGCGCTGCTCGCCTACGGCGCGACCCAGAACCTTTCTTCCTCAGCTCAGATTCTGGCCGCTGTCCTTAGTGGCGCGATTGCGCTCGCCGCCCACGGAGGCAAAACCGCCGTGCGTGCCGCCGTCACTCCGTCTCCTGAGCCTTTCTCGAACATTGCTCTCAGCACGGGAGAGGACGTGGTTTCAATCTCTCTGACGTGGTTTGCCACGCAGCATCCCATCATCGCCAGTGCGATCGTCGCCCTACTTCTGCTGACAATAGTGTTTGCCATGCGATTTGTTTTCCGTGCTCTCAAGAACCTTTTCCGCCGCGCCCGATCGCGAACTGCTCAGGCGGTTTGACCCCGTTGCAGCCCGCATGCGATAGTTCTTAGTTTGTTAACGTTGTGTTTAAAGCGGCAGACAGCCAGGAGCGCCCCAAAAGCATGGTTCGTTTCATACCCCGCGACACCAAGTTTTTTGATCTTTTCGCAGAAATGGCCAGCAACCTCGGTGACGGCGCTCGTCTGCTCAAACGCACGCTGGACGATTTCAAAGATATTGAATCCCGTGTCCAACAGCTCAAGAGCATCGAACATCGCGGCGATGAGATGACCCACAACGTGCTCACCAAATTGAATCAGACCTTTATCACTCCTCTCGACCGCGAAGATATTTATCGGCTGGCCTCCTCCCTCGATGACGTGCTTGATTTTGTATATGCCGCAGGTGTGCGCCTGGTCATGTACAAGATTACCGGCGCGCCGGAAGCCGCCTCTCTACTTGCAGAAATCGTAGTCAAGCAGTGCGATCAGCTTTCTGAAGCCATGGGCAGGCTGGAGAAAAAGAACGATCACGTGCTCGATAACTGTGTGGAGATCAACCGTCTGGAAAATGAAGCGGACCAGATTGCCCGTGCCGCTATCGCTCTGCTGTTTGAAAAAGAAAAGGACCCGATTTCTCTCATCAAGTTGAAGGAACTTTATGAAGTCCTGGAAACCGCCACAGACAAGGCTGAAGATGCTGCCAATGTTCTGGAAGGCGTGGTGCTCAAAAGTACGTAATCTCAACCATGCGCAAAAATCCAATTCTTTGAGGCGAGCCAGGTGCACCCAAGCTTAATGCTGGTTGTCGTTACAATCCTCATTGCGCTTTCCTTCGACTTCCTCAATGGTTTTCATGACGCGGCCAACAGCATTGCCACCGTGGTCTCCACGCGCGTTCTTTCTCCACGACTGGCGGTCATCTGGGCTGCGACATTTAACTTTATAGCTGCTTTCGTTTTTGGTACCGCTGTGGCCAAAACCATCAGCGGAGGACTGGTTGATCCTGCCCAGGTCACGCAATACGTAATTCTCTGCGCTCTGGCAGGCGCCATCATCTGGGACATTCTCACCTGGTGGTGGGGGCTTCCAACTTCATCGTCCCATGCTCTTATCGGTGGGCTTGCTGGAGCCGGAATTGCCCGCGCCGGCTGGCAAGTACTCATCCGCCAACCCAAGCTGCACTGGCCCATCATCGGCACCATTCCCGGTTTGGGAGAAAAATGGATGTCGACGCTGATCTTTATTGTGCTTGCCCCCATTATCGGTCTGATCGTAGGACTCATCCTGATGATTGCCGTGTCCTGGATCTTTCATCGCAGCGCACCACGTACCGTCGATAAGCTATTCCGCAAGCTCCAGCTTCTCTCCGCCGCTGCGTACAGCCTTGGCCACGGCGGCAGTGACGCGCAAAAGACTATGGGCATCATTGCCGGCGCGCTTCTTGCAGCGGGTTATCTTACCCCGGCACAGTTTGCCCACGGCTGGGGACCATATAAATGGTGGATCATCTTGGGCGCCAACGCAGCCATGGGACTGGGCACGTATTTTGGCGGCTGGCGCATCGTTCACACCATGGGCTCAAAGATCACCAAGCTCAAGCCCGTGGGAGGATTCTGTGCTGAAAGTGCGGGCGCAACCACCCTGTTCTTCCTCGCCTATCACGGCATTCCTGTGAGCACCACGCACACCATCACGGGAGCCATCGTAGGTGTGGGCTCCACAGGACGCCTTTCCGCGGTCCGCTGGGGTGTGGCTCAACGCATTGTCTGGGCATGGATCCTCACCATTCCCGCATCTGCGGTCGTTGCGGCCCTCAGCTTTTTCATTGTCAAAATGTTTGTGCCCGGCGCCTGAAGTCTCGAGCGGATCGGTCCCGTCCAATAATTTTTCTTTCCGAATCTCTTCTCTCGCGTACAATGTTGCGCAAAACGGGGGGTGCTCTAATGTCCACCTCTACTCCGCTCAGTGCCCAACTTTTCTGGAGCAAAGCAGGTCCAGAAGGACGATATGAACTTAATTTTGACGGCCAGCCCATAGGCTGGCTGCAGCACGGGGAGAATCACAACCCAGAATCGCAAGCGCAATTTGGCGGACG
>DASUBD010000097.1:0-4093 GCA_035763445.1 Candidatus Angelobacter sp. | reverse complement strand
TGTAGCCGAAGAAATGAACACCACCACACGGGTGGAGCACTTCAAGAACATGGTCCGCGGCGGCAAGTATGACGACATTCTGGCATTGGCAAAGAAGCTGGTGGCGGAAGGCTCGCACATGCTGGACTTGTGCTGCGCCATCGTGGGCGAGGATGAGAAAGGCTACATGAGTTCCATCCTGGAAAAAGTAGCCACGCGTGTGCCCGCGCCGATTACTGTGGATTCCACTGAAGCTGACGTAATTGAAGAAGCGCTGAAGCGTATTCCCGGTAAAGCCATTATCAATTCCATTAATCTGGAAGACGGCGAGAAGCGGACCGCGAACGTGCTTCCGATGGCCAAGCGCTATGGCGCTGCGGTAATCGCGCTGACGATTGACGAAGACGGCATGGCACTCACCGCCGAGAAGAAGACCGGGGTGGCCAAAAGAATTTTCAAGTTAGCGACAGAGAAGTACGGGATTCGTCCCGCGGATTTGATCTTTGACGCGCTGACCTTGCCGATATCAACCGGTCAGGAAGAATATCGGACGGCGGGCATTGAGACGCTGAAAGCCATCAAACAGATCAAGCAGGAGTTGCCGGAAGTAAAAACTATTCTGGGCGTGAGCAATATTTCATTTGGCCTGAATACCTACGCGCGGCGCGTACTGAACAGCGTGTTCATGAAAGAAGCGGTGGACCACGGCCTGGATATGGCGATTGTGAATTACGCCAAGATCTATCCGCTCTACAAAATTCCTCAGGTCGAGGTTGACCTGGCGCGCAAGCTGATCTACCGCGATACAAGCAATGGCGACCCGCTGCAGGTGTATATGGCGCATTTTGCCGGCGCCACGCAGCAACCGCAGGCTGAGATGGCGCCGCTGGAATCGCTCTCAGTGGAAGACAAGCTGAAGCGCTGCATCATCAATGGCGAAAAGGCACTGGGCGAAGGAACAAAGCGCGAGTCGCTGGAGCAGATCCTGGATGAAGCGCTTACCAGCTACAAGCCGCTTGAAATCATCAACACGGTTCTGCTGGACGGAATGAAGACGGTAGGTGAACTGTTCGGCGCGCGCAAGATGCAGCTGCCTTCTGTATTGGATTCAGCGGGAGTAATGAAGCAGGCGGTGGCCTACCTTGAACCAATGATGGAAAAGGCGGAAGGCGCGCAGAAGGGAACCATTGTCCTTGCGACGGTAAAAGGCGACGTTCACGACATTGGAAAAAACCTGGTTGACATCATCCTGAGCAATAACGGGTACAAGGTGGTGAACCTGGGGATCAAGCAGCCGTCCGACACCATTATTACTGCGGCGCGCCAGCACAATGCGCATGCCATTGGGCTAAGCGGATTGCTGGTGAAATCGACGCTGGAGATGAAGTATGTGATCCAGGACCTGGAAGCACAGAAGCAGGAGTTTCCGGTGATCTGCGGCGGCGCGGCCTTGACCCGGAAGTACGTGGAAGACGATCTTCGCCGGGAATACTCGAATTCTGTTTTCTATGCCGATGACGCCTTCGCCGGGCTGCACATTATGGATGATCTGACATCCGAAAATGGCGAGCGCGAGAAGCGACTGGAAGAAGGACGCAAGGTAAAAGAATTCGCCAGAGCAGCAGCGGCTGCGGCCAGCGACGGGCCTATAAGCACAGAGCGATCGCAAGCGGTGCAGCCAGCGCTGAATATTCCGACGCCGCCTTTTTACGGTGTGCGTGTACGCAAAGACTTTGATCTGAACGAACTGTTTCAGTACATCAACCACACAGCATTGTTCAAGAACCAGTGGCAGTTGAAGACAGCGTCGCAGCAGGATTATGCGCGGCTGGTTGAGGAGAAATACAAGCCGATACTGGAGACGCTGCAGAAAGAAGTTGTTGCCAGTGGCTGGTTCGAGCCCAAAGTCGTCTATGGATATTTCGCCTGCCAGGGCGAAGGTAACGATGTGATCTTGTATGAGTCTCCGGAATCACGAAAAGAGATCCAGCGATTTACTTTTCCCAGGCAGCGCGAAGGCAGAAAACTGAGCATCGCGGATTTCTTCCTGCCCAAAGAGAGCGGCAAACTGGATGTGATTGGGCTCTCCGTGGTAACGATTGGAAATCGCGCATCCTCTGAGACGAAAAAGCTTTTCGATTCCGGAGAATTCACACGCTATCTCTATCTCCACGGCTTGAGCGTGGAGACGGCAGAGGCGCTGGCAGAATATTTTCACAAAAACATGCGTGAAGAGCTCGGAATTGCCGGTGAAGACGCGCCGCGTATCAGCGATCTGTTTCACCAGAAATATCGCGGATCGCGCTACTCGTTTGGCTACCCGGCTTGTCCCAACCTTGAGGACCAGACAAAGATCTTTGCCCTTCTTAAGCCGCAGACGAACATCGGCGTGTGCCTGACAAGTGGATTTCACATGGAGCCGGAACAATCAACTTCGGCAATCATTGTTCATCATCCACAGGCAAAGTATTTTGTAGCCTAGCTGGAACATGTTACGTGTCTCTACTTCTCATGGGAGATAACGGCCGGATCGTATAACGCCATGATTGCAGTCTCTGCCCGGAGTTGCCCGAGATGTTTCTGGATGCGCAATTTTACGTGTTTCTAAATCTAATAGCTTCTTCTCTCCCTGTCTGGAAGAACATGAGTGTTTACTAAGAATCCTGCTCGAGTGGGTGATCAGGAATCGACATTTTGCGCATGCTGACGCGCTTGTTCGTTCAAATTTATCTTCCCGTTTAATTCATGCAAAAACCAAATCGCGAATTGAGGGCTGCCTATACAAAACAGAATCGTGAAACTTTGTCTCGCTCAGTTTTTGGAAGCTGAGGAGAGAAGGCTCTCTCTAAAGCTGCTGGCCCGCTGCGTGCAGAGTGTTTAGCCGAGCGTGAAGCAGTGTTGGCGCCGGGAACAAACACCTTCTCTGCTACTTCATCTCGACGGAGAAACTCAAGATGGTTCGCAGACTTCGCCATAGATCAGCGTTCATCCCAGTTCTCACAGTACTCCTTCTGGCGGGTGTGACATTTGCCCAGGTGCTGAAGGGGTCCATTTCCGGAACCGCAGCAGATCCGCAGGGAGCAGTCCTTGCCGGCGCCGAAATAAAGGCGACAAATCTGGCCACGGGTACCACTTACACCTCAAAATCAGACAGTTCAGGTCTGTTCAGATTCAACCTGATTCCCGCAGGCGAATACAAAGTCCAGGTTTCAGCCCAGGGATTCAATACTGCGGTGCAGCCTAACGTTCCAGTCACAGCCGGCCGTGATACGGGACTCGGCAGTATTAAGTTGGCGGTTGGTCAAACCAGTACAACGGTGGAGGTAACGGCCGCCGCACCGCTCATTGAATCGACGCAGTCGCAGGTCACGAATACCTTTGCCGGCACGCAGCTGTCCAGCTTCGCGGGAGTGCAGGAGAACGAAGGTTTGGACAACCTGGCGCTGTTTGTGCCTGGAGTGTCATCTTCACGCGACAACAACTTCTCGAATTTCAACGGCGGGCAAGGATTCACTTCCAACGGTCTGCGTGGCCGCAACAATGATCAGCAGATTGACGGACAAAACAATAATGACAACAGCGTTGCCGGGCCGGCGCTGTTCGTGACGAACCCTGAGTTTGTGAACCAATACGTAATCATCACAAACCAGTTTGGACCTGAGTATGGCCGCAACTCCGGATCCGTGGTCAACATCATCACGAAGTCTGGCGGAAATGCCTGGCACGGAAGCATCTTCGGCACGGAGAACAATTCCGTCCTGAACTCTATGACGAACTTCCAGAAACGTTTCGACACGGATCAGTCAGGCAATCCGCTTACGGAACCTCCGCGCCTGAACGATGAATTTGCAGGATTTACGATTGGCGGACCATTTGTAAAGAACAAGATGTTTTTCTTCGGCGGATTTGATCAGGAGATCATTTCGCAGAATGGTGTCTTCAGTTCAAGCAACCTCACACCTACTCCTGCCGGCCTTGCCACGCTGGCTGCCTGCGGTGTGAATCCGACTTCGCTGCAAATTATCTCTAAGTTTGGGCCCTATGGTATTTCAGAAGGTAATCCAACACTGGACCCGAAGACGCTGCAAACCGGTGTAATGACAACCTGCCCTGG
>DASUBD010000096.1:0-5661 GCA_035763445.1 Candidatus Angelobacter sp. | reverse complement strand
CTGCTCATGGCTGCGCGGTATGGATTCAAGCGAATTATCGGCGTGGAGTTCATGCCGGAATGGCACCGTGCAGCGCAGGACAATATCGCCAAGTTTGCCGCGGCAAACCCATCAGCACCGGCAATGGAGAGCGTCTGCATGGATGCGCGAGACTTCGAATTTCCTGCCGAGCCTTTGGTGGTTTATCTTTTCAATCCATTTCCCGAGCCAGTATTTGTGGCGGTGATGGAGCGGCTGCGACAGTCAGCACTGACGACTCCGAGGCCGCTGTTTCTGGCATACCGTTACACGGAATTCGAATCTCTGCTCGAGAATTGCGACTGGCTGAAGAAAGTTGCAGGCACGGAACAGTGGAGCTTATATAAGGATGTGTAGATCCGTATTTCGAAGGTGAGTAGGGGAGCACGAACTGAAAAGCAGCGAGCCAGACCACGCCACGAGCTGCGATGCTTCAGGAGCCTGATTCACACTGCTCAAATACCAGCATCTTAAGGTTTGTCGCGCAGCGACCGGAACGCTAGGTAATGCTGACCTCTTCATACGTCCCGTACACTTCGCGTAATGCCTGGCAGATTTCGCCGACGGTGGCATAGGCGCGGACGCAGTCCACAATGTAGGGCATGGTGTTGGCCTGGCTGATATTGCCATCTTTTGGAACGACAGGCTCCTGCGCAGCGGCTTTCTTCAGAGCGTCCAGCCTGCGCTGGACTTCGTTGTTGTTGCGACGCGCGCGCAGATTCTTGAGCTTTTCCGTCTGGCGCTGGGCCACCGATTCGCCAATGTAAAGAATCTCCGGTGCTTCTTCCTCAATCACGAAATCATTGGCACCCACGATGATCTTTTCCCGCGCCTCCACAGCCCGCTGGTATTGGTAGGAAGCTTCGGCGATTTCCTTTTGCGGATAACCATTCTCAATGGCTTTCACCATGCCGCCCATCGCGTCCAGCTTGTCAAAGTATTCGAAAGCGCCTTTCTCCATATCCAGCGTGAACTTTTCCACAAAGTAGGACCCACCCAGCGGGTCCACGGTCTGCGTGACGCCGGATTCGTAGGCGATGATCTGCTGCGTGCGCAGGGCAATGCGAGCCGCTTCCTGCGTCGGCAGGGCAAGGGCTTCGTCGTAAGAATCCGTATGCAGAGACTGCGTTCCACCCAGCACAGCCGCCAGCGCCTGCACCGCGACCCTGGCAATGTTATTCATGGGCTGTTGCGCCGTCAGTGAAACGCCTGCTGTCTGAGTGTGGAAACGCATGAGCATGGTGCGCTGCTGTTTTGCGCTGAAGCGGTCCTTCATCAGCCGGTACCAGATCTTGCGTGAGGCGCGGAATTTGGCAATCTCTTCAAAGAAGTCATTATGCGAGTTGAAGAAGAAACTCAGGCGCGGGCCAAATTCATCCACGTCCAGGCCGCGCCGCCGCGCCCATTCCACATACTCCACGCCGTCATAGATTGTGAACGCCAGTTCCTGCAGTGCAGTGGAGCCGGCCTCGCGAATGTGATAGCCGCTGATAGAGATGGTGTTGAAGCGCGGAGTGAATTTTGATCCGAATTCAAAGGTATCAATCACCAGCCGCATGGAAGGCGCGGGAGGATAGATATATTCCTTCTGCGCGATGTATTCCTTGAGAATGTCGTTCTGAATGGTGCCGGAGATTTTCTTCCAGTCGGCGCCCTGCTTTTCCGCGACCACCAGATACATCGCCCAGAGCACGGAGGCCGGCGAGTTAATGGTCATGGAAACGGTGGTTTTCTCAAGATCGATGCCGCTGAACAGGATCTCCATATCTTCCAGCGAATCGATCGCCACGCCGCATTTGCCTACTTCGCCTTCGCTGGCAGGATGGTCGGAGTCATATCCCATCAGCGTGGGCAAATCGAACGCGACGGAAAGTCCACCGCCGCCGTGCGCCAGAAGGTATTTGTAACGCTCATTGGTCTCTTCCGGCGAGGCGAACCCGGAGAACTGGCGCATGGTAAACAGCTTGCCGCGATAGCCGCTGGAATGAATGCCGCGAGTGTACGGAACCTGTCCGGGAAAGTTCAGGTACTGATCGTAGTTCCAGTCTTCCGGCAGATCGGCTTGAGTGTAGAGCCGGCGAATCGGCACTCCGCTGATGGTGGTAAAGCGGGCATTCCCGCTCTCATCCAGGTTCACTCCACTGGCTGCGCCAATCGGCTTCTCCGGCGACTTTTCCAGCGTCGGTCGCAGCGTTTTTTCTGCCCATTGCTCCTCGGAAGGAGACGGATGACGGCCCTGGAAAACGTCACTAACCGGGCTCTCAGCCAGAGTGCTCTGGTCGACGTTCTTGGTCTTTTTCAGTTGATCTGCCATAAAGGAAAGTCCAAACCTTCAATCATAGAAGATGCGGAAGAGCCGCGGCAAGAAGCAAAGGTATGGCTCTCAGTTTGCCTTTTGCGCCTGCACAGGAACCTGTCGCAGAACGGTTTGGGAGTCATCTGCGGTCTGCACTTTGGCAAAAAACTCGCGAAGTTGCTGGTACCGATCGGGCGGAAACAGAATGCCGTTAACGTGCAGCGTGCGTTCCATGTTGACTCTATTCTTCGCGCTGCTGGCTTCACTGCTGAAATCGGCAAAATCCGTCCGGGCTGATTGCGGCGCAGAAACGGTCTCCGCTGTGTACCCTGGAGGAAGGTCGAGAACGATGCTATCCGCCTCAGTGAACGCGTATTGGTAGTAGACGGGATATTTGCGTGGGCCATCCTTGAGCACACGGCTGGTTTTAGGCTTAAACAGGGCTGCCGGCACCAGCAAACGCTTACCGGCTGCGGACGCATATTCCGGAATCTCCACGTTGAAGATGGCAACCAGCCCTTCATTCTCATTTTCCCATCCGGCGGATGCGGTCATGTTTACCTTCGCATTCACTGGAAGCCATTCTTTCAGCTGATCTTCCAGTTCTTTTTGGCGGCCTGCTTCGTCCGTGTCCAGCGCGGAAAGGCGATGCTCCAGAGCGTCCACGCCGGAAAACTCTATGCGAACTTCTCCTTTGGCGGACCCGTCAGGCTTCAGCACAAGGTTGGCGGAGCGCGAGGTGAGAGAGTTTCGAGAATCGGCTGAAGGAGTGGAGATAAGGCCGCCGGGATCATTCATGTCCATTGCGGCTGTGGCTGTCCGTATCCAGCACAACACGCCGTAAGGGCAGAACCTGGTGCCGGGATCAAGAAAAACCGATTTGCCGTTTACCTGGACCCGGGCCATTTCGGAATCGAGCTGTCCGAACGACAGCATCTCACGATCAAAAAAACCTGATTCCCGGCTGGACACGAGCACTACTGAAGCGTTGAAGCCCAGGCTGCGCGCCATGGCAACAAAGAGCATGGTGATGGCATTGCGGCCCCCATAGCCATGTTTCAGGACGTCAACCACATTCTTCGGATCTTTCAGTTCTTCCTGTTTCTGCTCGCGGGCGGTCCTTTCGCGCTCATAGGTCAGGTTTCTTATCTGCTGAGCGCGTGCATACAGCTTGCGAATCTTCTTCTCCGGGTCAGTCTCGTTGCCAACAGCCTCTTCCGCCGCCTCCTTGATTTCTTTGTGGGAGCCGATGAAATAATTGATGCCACTTGCCCACCACCGTCCCGTTTCAACCCAGAAAATTACCGGCGAACTGGCATAGGCACTGGTATAGAAGACCCTGACTCTCAGCCTGTAACCGTTCTCCGGCGGCATCTGGTCTTCAGCTTCAAAAGGCGGCACGTTCTCTACATCCATCTGTACCGTGCCATCTTTCACATTCTTTTCCGGGCTTTTGTTCAGCCCATTGGTGGCAACCCAGGAGAGGGCGTAATGCTTGTCGAAGCGGAGAAACAGATGCTCCTTCACGGCAAAAAGGTCATGCTGAACAACCCAGTCGTGTTGGCGCAGGTCTTTGTCACCATAATGCAGTTCGTATCTGTATTCGATAATGCTTCCGGGAGTGACCTGTGCAAGGGTGAAGGCGCGCACTCGAATGCGTACGTGTCGTCCACGAAGTACGTCTTTATCGAACGGCTGGCCGGTAAATTCCGTGATGCTGCCGTCAGGGTGAATCGTCCGTGCGTAGAGATCGGTCACGGACGCCTTGTCCGTCAGCGGTATCTCTACTGTGGCAAACCGTTTTCCTAAATCGTTGAGGATTTTGATGCGCGAATAAAGGAACTCTTTGTGGCTGACATCATCAATTTCATTGGCGTAGTACAGAAGGACCGCTTCAGCGCCAGGCAGCGGCTTGAATTCGGTCATCTTGAGATCCTGTGGGTCCAAAGGCGCCCAGGAGTGATCATCTGCAAAGCCGTTTGTGGTCCAAAGGAGAAAGCAGGCCAGTAAAAGCCTTATCCAGGGATTGGACAATTTGTTTCCGAAGCACCTCACGCCCACGGTCCCGGCCCCTCTCAGTTGGCCTTTTTCAACACGGCCATGTTTCTCTCGTCCTGATTGATGTCATGGAAAAATTTGTTGAGATCACCAATCTTTTCTGCGGGAATTGACGTGGCCTTGATTTCGTATTCGCGGCTGTACTTCAGCGTGCTGCCGGAATTTTCCACTTTGCTTTCATACTGGCCGAAGACAAAGTCAGCTTTTGCCGCTTCCGGCAATTCATCAACTTTGTAACCCTCCGGCAGGTTGAACTCAAACGTATCTGTCTGCAGAGTGGGAGCGTCAAACGCGTAGGGATAAAGGCGCGGTTTGGTCATATCCAGAGCGCCCAGCTTTTCACCCAGAACGCGCGGACGTACCAGCAGCAGCGGGCCGGCATTCTTGGCGTAATGTTGCGCGGAGAACTTGTAGTGGATGATGAGGTCTTTATCGATATCGTCCAGGTTTTCAGTATCTACGCTATCAAGCTGGAAGTTGCCGAGCATTCTACCCAGGAATTTCTCCAGCATTTTTCTGCGGTCAGCCAATGTTTGATGTTCATACATGGCGCGGCCTTCCGCAGCCTGCGAGCCCGTGCGGACCTCCCGCACCTCGCCCTTGATGGAGCCGTCGGGAAGCAGATTCAATTGCGCTGTGCGAGTGATGCGGTTCAATTCCGGGCTGCTGAGCGGAAGATGGATGAGCTCGCCACTGCGGTCTTGTACAAGAAGCCCGTAGTTATCTTGCAAATAGGAGGGTATTTCTCCGAACGGCACAAATGGGTTCGTTGGATCAAAAATGAGGAGGGGCCCCAGCTTACTGTCTTCATAGAGCGCGCTCATTGGACCTTTAAAGCTGCTTTGCGGCAACTGAATGGCGAGGATAGCGTGATTGAAACCGATCGTCGGCGGCGTTTTGTCAGAATAAATCCCGCGATCGGTATGGATAAGTATGTAGTAGGATTTGACTCCGATCTGCTCCAGCATTGCGCTGAGCACTGTGGCCTTGTCTTTGCAATCACCATAACGATTACTGAAAACCTGGCTTGCCTGGTGCGGCAGGTACCCGCCAATCCCAATCTGGATTTCGACATAGCGAACGTCTCGTTGGGCAAAGCTTGCCAGGGCCTTGACACGAGCCAATAATGGCAGGTTCGCGGGCGCCAGTTGCCGGACTTCCTGCTGCATGGCAGGCGTTGAGTCGCGCACGTTCGCCGTCAACTGTGAATACCAGGAAGCAAAATCCGACCAGTTGGCGTACGATCTGCCTTTGGTTTTCTCAGAGAAGAAAGTAAGGATCAACTGCCC
>DASUBD010000095.1:0-9697 GCA_035763445.1 Candidatus Angelobacter sp. | reverse complement strand
CCAGCGCCGCTACCGCACTGAGCTTCAGGAGAAACCGCAATTCTGGAAGCCTCTTCTGGAGGCCGCACGCAAGGGAACAATAACCCTGGTTTTCAGTTCGCATGATCCAGAGCACAACAACGCAGTGGTTTTGAAACAGTTTCTGGAATCTCACCTCGGCGAGGCAAAGAAAGCCGCATGAGGCTCGCTGGTTGATACCTGCCATTTAGGCACGAGCAGGCCTTGCCGACGTACTCGCAAGGAGTATTCATGGCAAACGCCACGGTCCGTTTCATCATCAAGCGCCAGGATAATCCAGAATCCCGGCCGTATTGGGAAGAATTTGATCTCCGTTCACGGCCTGGCATGAACGTCATCATTGGGCTGATGGACATCGCGGCCAATCCAGTGGACCGCTTCGGAAAGACAACTACGCCGGTTACCTATGACTCAAACTGCCTGGAAGAGGTCTGCGGCTCCTGCGCCATGCTGGTCAATGGAAAAGCCGCCATGGCATGCTCATCGCTGATCAGCAAACTCGAACAGCCGGTGCGCCTGGAACCCTTGTCCCGCTTTCCTGTAATTCGGGACCTTGCGGTCGATCGGAGCGTGTTGTTTGAGAACCTCAAACGCGTGAAGGCCTGGGTACCGATCGATGGCACATATGATCTCGGCTCCGGCCCGCGGATTTCCCCCAGCAAACAGGAAGAGATGTATCCGCTTTCTCGATGCATTTCCTGCTGCCTGTGCCTGGAAGTCTGCCCTCAGGTGACTCCGGCGACCGGTTTCGCAGGAGCCGCAGTGATCAATCAGGTCCGGCTCTTTAACGATCACCCCACGGGAAAAGCAATCAAAGCCGAGCGGCTTCACGCCATGATGGGCGATGGCGGCATTCAGGAATGCAGTTTCGCCCAGAACTGCGTGAAGATCTGTCCCAAAGGCATTCCGCTGACCACGTCAATATCCAATGTCTATGGACAGGTAATCAAGCAAGCCCTGGCGGCTTTCTTCCGCAGGTAAAGCGGGAGAGCACGGCATCAACACGAAGAAAAAGGAGAAAAAATGGCTGAGAGCTTGAAAACGGAAACCGTCTCAGGCGGCGCAAGTGAATTGACGCGGCTGCCTCAACTCGCGGCTGCAATTCTGGAATTCGATTTTGCGGCGGAAATTGCGCAGTTGCGGCAGGAGGACTCCTGGCGGCGCGGCACGGGCCGGAGTTCGAAGACACTGGCGAAATATCCGGACCTCCGTATCGTGTTGACGTTGCTGCAAGCTGGCGCGCACGTGAAGGAACATAAAACCGGAGGACGCATTTCCATCCTGGGCGTCATGGGAAGAATGCGGCTGCACGTGCCTGAACGCACAGTCGAGCTAACCCCGGGAAAGATCCTGGTGCTCGATACCGAGGTGCCACACGACGTGGAAGCCATTGAGGAAAGCGCTTTTCTGTTGACCGTCTGCGCCGCCCCGCAGAGTAAATGACATGGCAGATGTAAATCTCACCGTTGATGGCATGCCGGTCAGAGCCCCGGCGGGAACTCTACTGATCGAAGCCTGCAAGAGTGCGGGTATCGAGGTGCCATCGTTCTGCTACTACCCCGGACTCTCTCTCCAGGGCGCCTGCCGAATGTGCCTGGTCGAGATCGCCAAAATGCCCAAACTGCAAACGGCCTGTACCGTCCCTGTCAGCGAGGGGATGGTGGTGACCACACAAAGTGAGACCGTCAAGCAGGCGAGAAAAGCCATGCTCGAGTTCGTGTTGCAGAACCATCCACTGGATTGCCCGGTGTGCGATGCCGGTGGACAGTGCGAATTGCAGGATGCGACTCTGACTTACGGGGCGTCAGAATCCAAACTCATAGATTTCAAGAATCACCGCGACGAACAGCAGTGGTCGCCGGTGGTGTTCTTCGACCGGCCACGCTGCATCATGTGTTATCGATGCGTGCGTGTCTGCGGCGAGGGCATGGATGTCTGGGCGCTGGGAATCGCTAACCGCAATTCTGCCCAGCTCATCATGCCCAACCGCGAAGACCATCTGGAATGCGAAGAATGCGGTATGTGCATCGACGTCTGCCCGGTGGGCGCGCTGACTTCCGGCGCCTACCGTTACAAGACTCGCCCCTGGGAAATGAAGCACGTCGGCACCATATGCACTCATTGTGGCGACGGTTGCACCACGACACTCGGGGTTCGGACCAGCCCAACCGGCGCACGCATCATCCGTGGCAGCAACCGCGACAAGAACGGGATCAATGGTGACTTTCTCTGCATCAAGGGCCGCTACGCCTTTGATTTCATAGACCACCCGGATCGGCTCAAGCAGCCGATGATTCGTCGGGAAGGAAAACTGCAACCGGCTTCGTGGGAAGAAGCCCTATCCCTTGTAGCTAATCGCTTTCAGGAGGTACGCGATAAGCACGGTGGCGCTTCGATTGGGGTGATTGGTTCCACACGCACAACCAATGAAGAAGACTACTTTCTGCAGAAGCTCGCCCGTGTCGTGCTGTGCACCAACAACATCGATCATCACCGGACCGCTGATATTCCCACGTTCATGCGTGCACTCGGCGGGTCTAGGGTGGCAACTGCCAGCATGGTGGATGTTTTCAACGCCCCGGCCATTCTCCTGGTCGGCAATGATCCTACGTACCAGCATCCGTTGCTGGCATGGCAGATTCGCAACAACGTGCGCCTGCACGGCGCCCGGCTCTATGTGATCAACTCAAGGGCCATCAAATTAACCCGGCAGGCAAATCAATTTATCCAGATCGGGCCCGGCGCAGAGGGCAGAGTGGTGGCGTTTCTTGCCGGCGACAGCTCCATCTCCGCCGCAGAACTGGGTGGCAAAGACATTGGTCAGGCATTGGCAGCTCTAGGCCGCAAACTGCGAGAAGAAAACGATCTCATCATCATTTTCGGCTCTGAGGTGCGCGGTGACGACATTGAAACTCTGGTGAAGTTCGGGTCTGCGATTTCGGGCTGCAAATTTGCTTGCCTGGCCGACTACGCCAATTCCCGCGGCGCAGCCGATATGGGACTTTATCCCGATCTCTTGCCCGGGTATAGACCGATTTCCGACAGCACGCACTTTGAACGGGTCTGGGGCGTGCCGGTGCCCCAACATGAGGGACTCAATCTTCTGCAGATGATGGAAGCTGCCAGTGAGGGAAAACTGCAGGCGCTCTATGTCGTTGGCTCAAATTCCGTTCGCCGATACAAACCGGAGTTCCATCCCCCTCCGAAGACTTTTCTGGTGGTTCAGGACCTGTTTCTCACCGAGACCGCGGCGCTGGCCGATGTAGTGCTTCCGGCAGCCTGTGCGTACGAGAAATCGGGCACGTTCACCAACACCTGCGGCGACGTCCAGTTCCTCACAAAGGCAGGCGACGTTGCCGGCCCCAAGAGTGACCTGGAGATCATGGCGCATCTGGCGCACAAACTGGGTTACGACGTCAGAAAACTTTCCACCCGGGGAGAGTGGCTGCGCGCTGACCTGGGACAGTCGCGAGGCGTTCAGTCGGGAGAAGCCGATCGCCATGCCGTTTGGTTGCGCGAGCACGGCCTGGAACCTCAGCTTGGCGGCTTTAACCCGCGGGCCGTACTTGATGAGATCCAGCAACTGTTTCCCAACTACCGCCTGCCCCATGCCAGCCTGGCGGCTGCGGAAGCGAAATCCGGCGAGAACCTTCTACTCCATCCGTCGGACGACGTTATAGTCCCCTCGAACGATGACTTGTTTTCTTCCGGCACTCTCGGGCGCTATTCGCGAGTGCTCAGTGAAGTGCTGGAGCACGACCTGCAACTTCCCTACGAGCAGGAGTAGATCTGCCCGGCCGGCGTTCGCCAGGAAAACATGCGCCCGCTAAGCCATCGCTCCTTGCTGCAGAGTCCTACGCTGTCCCGGTCATGAGAAAGCGATCGTCCTCGATGGGAACAACTTCGGCTCTGTGGCGATGGACGGGCGCTCGCGCCAATATCTCTCCAGTGAGCAGCGGATCCATGGGTGGCCAGGCGATTGTCAGCAAGAAGGCGCAATCCGTCACGGCCTCCAGGTCGTGCGCCACCTCGCGATCCAGCATGAACAGGTCGCCGGCGGTCATGTCTACTGTTTCACTTTCGAACGCGCCGCTGAAGAGAACACGGATGCTGCCGCGGCAGGCCTGAATCGAAATGCGACCCGCGGTGCGATGACGCGCGAGTTGCGCCCCAGCCTTCATGACAACCAGCACAACGCGAAAATCCGGGTATTTTGCAATCGTCTTTGCCGTATGGCCGGCCTGCCAGCGTGGCTCTGCCTGAAGCTGGCGGATCTCCTCTTCCAGATTGAATTTCAACGATGTGGCCGCAAGAACTCCGGGTTCCCGCACACGGCCATTGTGAACTGTAATTTGTGGGCTCGTCATGGCTTCCTCCTGTGAAAGTGTTTTGTATCGCCTTCTTACGCAGCATCTCCGGCATTCACCACCGGCCTGTTGAGTTGTCTGCGACCAAGTGCACGCTGGGGAACAAGTCTCACGCCCAGGCGCAGGTCAAATTTCAAACAGAATCGGGAACAGCATTCCTCGCAAAGCCAGAAGAAGATTGCCGCCTGCGCCGGCTTGCTTGTGCAGATGGCATTCGGGACATCATGGCAGGGCTCTCCCGGTGATTTCACATCGAACCGGTACAGTCGCCCGCCGCGAAGGTAGTGCAGAGGCGCGTGACATGCTGGATTAGCGCAATGAGAAATCATTGGAAGCCCTCCTTCAGAACTGTTCTTCCTGCACGTTAGCGCCGACGAAGGGATCTGCACAATCCATCATCTGTACTGTTCTATGAGAGGAATGTCACAGGTGGGCCGGAAGTCAGATCAGTTTGCGTTGGATGGCATTCATCACAGCTTCCAGCCGATTATGAGTCCGCAACTTCTGGTTGATGTGATGGAGGTGGTTCCTGAGCGTGCTGGAGCTTATGTGCAGCGTGCGGCAGATGTGGGCTGAGCTCTTCCCTTCCGCAAAGAGCCGTAGCACTTGTTTTTCCTGCTCTGAAAGTGGGACGGTGGGCGCAGCCCGGCCGGCGGCGGGTTGCGTGGAACTGAGCTGCCGGGCAAGATCGAGCATTTTCTGCGTCAGTTCTTCAGTTTGTTTCTGGGCTGTAATGTCGTGCGCCAGGTGAATCAGCAGGCGGTTTCCAGTGCGTGCGTTTTCAAAGACGACCGTGGACATATTGATCCAAAGCCGCTCACTGGAGCTTGTTTTGACGCTCATGTCAAAATTGGGGATCTCGGCGTGGTTCCCTGCGCATTCGGCCACGCTGCAATGCTGATGGCAGACCCTCGTGCCCAGCGGGCCAACGCCTTCCAGGAGTTGGTAGCACGTCTTATTCAGGGCTTGCGAGCGGGAATAGCCGAAGAGTTTCTCCGCCGCTTTATTCCAGGATTGTATTTCGCCCTGTTCTGTCACGCAAAAGGCGGCATCCGAAGTACGTTCAAGCAGCGCAAACAGTTCAGTTTCCAACATTGATCAAACGTGAGTGTGTGATTTCCTTACACCAGTATATTGGAGTAACAGCCTATCTTAGAGCTGCGTTAGATGTGAACCTGTTCTGGCGATCAACTGGAAACCAAGGAACAGACGGGGAACCAAAGGACAGACGGGACATTTCTTCACAAAAAACACCGGGAGCTCTATCAGCAAAAAACCCTGGGCAGAATCATCCCTGCGTGAACCAGTGGCGCGGAAGCTGCAAATGTTACGGAGAATTCAATCACAAGCTGCAGGCTCAGCTCTCGAACAATATCGGACGGGTGGGCCGCCCGAAGTGGAACTGGAACTCTGGAAATTTATTTCCTTTCCCGTTTCGGGGCGGCAATCCTTGTTAATATCCGGCTCAACTCCGCCCGGCGGAGCTTAAGCAACTTCTGGGTAAGAGCAGGACCACCGCTCGGGTCCAACCAATACAGGAGCGCGATCAGCTATAAATCAATAAAAAGGAGCCACCATGGGAAGCACAATCAAGAACATCATTTTTGCCGCGATGGCGGCCGCTGTTCTCTGCGCGGGAACGGTTTCCGCCCGCCAGTTGTCGCTGGTTGTTCAGGACACAACTTGCCTGCACCATTTCTGCACCAGGACATCACCCTGCCCCAATGTTCTGGGCTGCGGATGCGTCTTCAACAGCCCCACTGCCACCTCAGGCGTATGCGGGTTCATTGCAGCCAAATCAGAACGATAACTGCGCGTGTGGCCCACCCTTACCGCTGCAGTTTTAGAAAACCGGGCAGACGGGCCTTTTTCTGTATTGAGGAGGGAATGCTCCGTCTGCTCTCTGGGTTTTCGGGTTTTTGCGGGTTCCAATAAGAGCATCCCCAAATGACTGGAATCCTCGAATGCCCAGAAGTCAGACTGCTCATGGCTTGCCGGCGGACGCCTTGTAGAAAGCCACCGGCACCAGACCAAAGAGAATTGCCGTCCGGCCTGCCTGCTCAGCGGTGCTAAACCCCGCCTCTGTCATCAGCATCAACACGCGGCTCGATGCATTGTCTTTGAGATGTGGGTTGGAGCGGAGCATGCGAGTCCACCAGCTGGGCGAATCTGTTTCCGGTCGCAATGCGTCCACCATGTGCAGAGAGCCGCCCGGTGCGAGAACGCGCCGCGCTTCACGCAGTGCTCTCGCCCGATCTTCCTCGCGGAGATGGTGGAACATAAACGAAGAAAACACACGGTCGAAGCATGCATCCGGGTACGGCAGCTCATCGGCATAGCCGCGATCGAACCGGACCGAGACCCCGGCTCGAACTGCCTTCCCCACGGCTCGGGTCAGTGCTTTTGCATCCGGATCGAGTCCGATGACCTCGGAAACGCCGTACTCCTGCTTGATCTGTGTCGCCAGAGTTCCCGTACCGCAGCCGACGTCGAGAACACGATGATCAGGCTGGAGCGTCGCTTGACTGAGAAGTGTTCTCTTCACTCCCTCGGCGCCCATTAACTTGACCATTGGATCATAGAGCGGCAAGGCCCAGTTACTCCCGGCAGGGGGAAGGTAAGTTCGTTCGATGTGTTCTATTTTCATGTCCTTTCCTCAATTTCGTTCAAGTTTGAGAAGCTGAAAAGTAAAAGGCGCCGGTTTCATCCCGTGCCTCAGCCTGCTCTGAAAGCTCGCCCCAGCGTCAGTTCGCGCCGCCGGCCAAAGGGACGTTCGGATTTTGAGAGCTCGAGAATCTCGTTCACCGACCACTGGTCGTAGACGTGCGTCCCATACTTGCAAGCCACTACCACGCCATCGCTCGCGATAAGAAACTCGGCCGGCAAACCCAGTCGCCGCCCTGTGGGTTCAATGGAGGAACAGGTTCTTGTTTGCGTCGAATCGCACTCAGGCTGCGGAAGACTCCTTGCACCATGGGCTTCCATGCACGCGGGTCCAGCAGCGAGCGGAGGCCGGATTCCACGCCGAAATCGTGGTAAAGCTGCTTATGCGGATCGGCGATGACCTCAAACGGCAGATCACCTGCGTATGGGAGGAGTTCTTCCGCAGATGAGTGGAAAACCACGATCTCCCGAATCGATGCCGCGAGAATCTCATCGTGGCGTTGCACGATGGAATGCAGGTGCAGATTGCATACGGGGCAGCCGGCAAAGCGTCGAAACTGCAGATGCACGAGGCGTTCGCGGTCGGGAATCTGAATTCGCTCATCGCGTATAGTGACGAGCTCACGCTCGATTGTGCTGCCTGTTTTAACTCGCGCCCTCTCTGACATTGGATCCTCCGCAACATTTGTGAACTATGGTTCAGTATTGGACATTTGTTCGGTTACGCAAATATGATTCACATATCGGGCCGGAGACGCAGACATCCGCGGGCGGGTTGTTTTATACGAAACAATTTGGCACGGATTGTTCGGAAAGGAGCGGTGGTGATGGCAAAAAAGGCGGATCGCCGTGTGCAGCGGACTCAGCAGCTTCTGGAAGCGGCTCTGTTGTCGCTAATCAAGCAGAAGCCGTTCGACGCGATTTCGGTACAGGAAATCATCGATCGTGCCAATGTTGGCCGGGCCACGTTTTACGCTCACTACGATAATAAAGTTGATCTCCTGGCCAGCGGCTTTGAAGGCCTGGAACAAACTCTCAAGCAGCGGCAACGGGAGGCGCATTCACGGGTGGGCAACACGGACGAGCGTTTGTTCGCGTTCAGTTATGCGCTCCTTGCCCATGCGGACGAGCATCGCGACGCATTTCCGGCAATGGTGGGGAAACGCGGAGGCGCTGTGATTCAGCACGCGCTGCGCAATCTGTTGGTTCAGTTGGTGCGGGAGGACGTGAAAGCGATGTCAGAGGGCAGGAAAGATTTGGTGCCCGCCGAGGCAACTGTGCATTTCATCGCCGGTGGGCTCTTCGGGCTGCTCATGTGGTGGTTGAATGGCAAGATGCGCCTATCTGTCGACGATGCAAACAGGATCTTTCGCCAGCTCTCAATTCCCGCACTTAGAGCAGCGGTCCGCTGAAAGTCAAACCCAGGCGAAAAGGAGGGTCAGCCGCATTTTCTGACGAAAAAGAAATCGGCTGGAACTCTGGCCGGCTGGTTCTCGTATATTTGCATAAGGAAATTTGTGCTTCGCGAGGGAGGCAGCATGACTCGCACTTCCAACGCCCGGATCGCCGGCTTCACCTTTCTCTTGTATATCGCCGCAGGGATCAGCGCGATGGTCCTGCACCGCCAGGCCATCGGCGGCGTAGACAGCGCCGCCAAACTCGGGGCCATCGCCCAGCACGAACCCATCATGCGCGTCCTTCTGCTCCTCGATCTGGCGCAGGCTTTCTGCGCCATTGTGCTGGGAGTAACGCTTTACGGCCTGACCCGGGTACAGGACCGCGAGATTGCCACGATGGGGTTGGTCTGCCGGGTCATCGAGGGCATCATCGCATCCTTCACGGTTCCGCAGACTCTGGCGCTGCTGTGGCTGGCAAAAGCGAGCGCCGACACCGTTTCTGATCCGGCCTCAGCTCGCCTCCTGGCCGCATACCTGATGCGCGGCGACGTCGCCTTCACCGCAACCTTCTTTGCCGTTGGCAGCGCGTGCTTCTCTTACCTGCTGCTGCGCGGACGGATGATCCCCATCCCTCTGGCCTGGCTCGGGGTGGTCGCTTCAGTCCTGCTGGTGATCTGCCTGCCGCTGCAGCTCACTGGGTTCCTTGGCGGTTCCTTCGCCACGTACGTCTGGATCCCCATGCTCTTCTTTGAAGTCCCACTGGGCTTCTGGTGGCTGATCAAAGGGGATACATGGCAGGCGCGGGCCCAGGCAACTACCGTCTCTTGATCGCGCATGATCGAAAAGCCAGAACCTGCCACGAGACACGGGGAGAATCGGACGGGGGAGGAAAAGGGCTCAGCTTGAGGCTGTCGCCGGTTCATCACTCCCCGCTTCTCTCACCGAGTGTGGGGCTGTTACGCGCCTTTAGGGAACTTTTGGGCTGGGTTTTGCGTAAAACACTCAGATGGTGAAAAGGGGCTGCAATGTTTTGTCAAAACTGCGGTACCGAGGTTCAACCAGGCCAGAAGTTTTGCGGGAGCTGCTCTCGTCCACTGAGTGATTACGCCATGGCCACGCAGACAAGCCGGCTGCAGCGCAACCTTCAGCTGTTGGGAATTTTATGGATTGCCTATTCCGTCATATATCGTCAATCACGGTGATGGTCTGGGCCGCGATGCTGCGCGAGCCGCCCTGGTCTTTCATCTTCCA
>DASUBD010000094.1:0-3756 GCA_035763445.1 Candidatus Angelobacter sp. | reverse complement strand
TTTTGGGCAACTCGATTTGACCACCTTGCGGCAACAACATCAGGATGATGTCTTTTTTGACTGGTTTGGGGGAAGGCTGATTGCCTATCGTGAAAGATGGGTGCTTCCCGGAGAAATCCTGCTGACTCTTCTTTGGCTTATCTGCATTGTTCAGGCATTCCGGAAACGCCAAGTGAGTTTCAGTGCTCTTGCTGTTTGCTTTGTCTCTGCAATTCTTCTCCTTATACTTGTCAGCATTACTGCCGGTGTGGGCTGGTGGATCATTTCGCGTGTCCTCGGGTCCCGCAGAATCATAACGGATTGTTCCCCGAACGTACTTCTTCTCAGTGGACTCATGCTGCTGGGCGCGTGCGCCGCAACGCCGATGATCTCCTGGCTGGGAAGGAAATTCAAAGCGCATGAAATCTGCCTTGCTGCTTTGGCCCTTTGCCTGGTCCTCAGTTGGCTTTTAGCGCTCGGCTTGCCTTCCGGTAATTATCTGCTGTTCTGGCCGCTTTTGCTGGCGCTCCTTGGCTATCTGTCGGCGAGTCGCTCCGGTTCAGGCTCAGCGCTGGCCGTGGCAGACATACCCGCTACAGCGTGCTCAGTATTACTTTTTGCACCCATCGCTTATCTTTTATATGTCTTCCTGACCCTGCAATTGATCTCAGTAGTAGCGTGCGCCGTTTTGCTTGGTCTTTTCCTTCTGATCTCGTTTCCATTCTTCGCGCCCTGTCTCGCTACGCCTTTGCGCTGGACATCAAGCATCCTGGCCATAGCAGCCCTTGCGTGCATCATTCCGGGAGTTGTCTTGTCCGGGTACGGGCCGGAGCGCCCGCGACCTGACAGTATCCAGTACAGCCTGAACGCGGATGACAACTCAGCAGCCTGGATAACCTATGATCGACAAACGGATTCCTGGACCAGGCAATTTCTGCCGCCTGCGGTCAGCAAAACTCAATCTGTACAGAAGTATCTGGCTGGCTTCTCACGTCCGTTGATCTCGGCTCCTGCGCCTGCTCTGCCGCTTGCGCCACCACTAGCTGAGGTCGTAGTCCAGGAAGACCGTGGTGATGGCAGCCACATGCTGAAATTGAAAATGAAGTCGAACCGGAACGCAGAGGCCCTCTTTCTTCGCTTCGTGGTGCCGATTCGACTTGCTTCAATGAAACTCGCGGGCAGAAATGTCGCGCCGGCTGAAGGCCAGATCAACGGACTTAATCTCTACGCAATGGGAGAACAAGGCGTGGATCTGGAGTTAGTGTCAAGCAGCCCTTCGATCAATTTTTGGCTGATGGATCGCTCCGATGGTCTACCGGTGAAGGCCTCGCAACGCCCGGCTGGATTAATCGCGCAGAACCCGAGTGATGTTACTTTTGTCTGCCGCAAATACTCGTTTCCGATCAGTGACAGTCAAAAGCCACATTAACTCCATGGCTATAGGCGCGCCGCTCACTAACGCGACCGGCGCTTGACGGACAGCGCACCCCTGCTATCCACGGCACTCAACTCGCGCTACGATTTCTTGTTCATCGCCTCCACCAGGCTCCTGGGTCGCATATCAGTCCAGTTGGCCTCCACCCAGTCCAGACACTCCTTCTTTTTCCCGCGCGGCCCCACAGCGTTCCACCCAGCCGGGATTTCTCTGAAAGTTGGCCACAGTGAATACTGTCCTTCATGGTTCACCAGCACCAGAAACTCGCCGTTCTCATCATCAAATGGATTCGTCATTCGGTTCACCTCTCAATAGAATTCATATCTTTTAATCAACTGTTTTCATCTTTGCGTTCTGTTGCCGTCTTTTGATCGGCAGCAGTAAGCCTTCGCAATCGCTCGTTCAAAACTTTGCCTATCACTTTGAGTGGAGCCGGTTCGGTCATCTCATAGTGCTTGCAGTGAACGCTGTGGATATCGATATTGCCACTCACAAAGGAATTCCAGGCGCTGGGCAAGCGATGCCCTGCCTCTTTCTTATCTGCGAAGAAGAACAGGATGTCGCCCTTGTATTTGCCTGCCCGAAATTTCCTTTCCAACCTGGAGTTGTGCAGCAACATTTCCATATTGCGGCGTGCGATCCTTTCATCAAAGTCAGGCGGAATCTCACCTGCTTTTTTCGCCTCCTCGTATACGTTCTTGAAATCCAATCGCTTTCCCTTCAAGACTGCCTGATCAAGTCCAAGCATGGGGATCAGCTCTTCCATCAGCTTTTGTTCAGTCATCTCAGAAGATTGCCGCTCGTCGTCAGACGGGTAACTGTCCATAATCGCAATCAGCGCGACGCGCTCTCCCATCTGCTGGAAACGGCACGCCATGGCATAAGCCACAATTCCTCCAAAGGACCATCCCAGAAGGTGGTATGGGCCATGCGGTTGAACTGACCGCACTGCATTCACATAATCTGTCGCCATTTCTTCAATACTGTTTGCGTACGGTACATCGTGGCCGACACCCGGCGCTTGCAGGCCGTAAATAGGGCGCTGGATATCAAGTTCTCTCATCAATCCGGCATAGCCCCAGCTCAGTCCACCTGCGGGATGCGCGCAGAAGAGCGGTGGCAGTTCTCCCTTGCCTCTCAGCGGCAACAGTTCCTGGAACGCATCCTCCGGCGCAGTCTGGACCTTCAATCGTGCCGCGAGCTCCGCAACCGTGGGTGCTTCAAACAACACTCGAATCCGCACCTCCACCCCAAATGCTTTGCGAATCTGGCTCACGAGCCTGGTTGCCAGCAGAGAGTGCCCGCCCAAAGTAAAGAAGTTGTCCTCGATTCCAACCCGCCGCAACCCGAGAACTTCTGCATACAACTGGCACAGAAGTTGCTCTTCTGGCGTACGTGGCTCGCGGTACCCCTCCCTCTTTTCCTGACGCGGAGATGGAAGCGCTCTTCGATCAATCTTTCCGTTCGCTGTGAGAGGCCATGCGGCCACCGGAACAATCGTCGAAGGCAGCATGTATTGTGGAATTCTCTGCCGCAGATGTTCGGTTAGTTCGGCTATGAAACCCGCATCCTTCAAGGAAAGGGCGGGGGCATTGGCGAATCTGCGGTAGTGTTCTAAACCTGTTTCGGGCAAATCTTCCTGGGCCGTCCACTGTGAATTGAAGATCACATCGTATAGCCCATCACCGCCAAATCCTCTCCAGACTATTCTGGTTTTCAAATCGTGGGAGAGCAAGATCAACCGATTCATATCCTCTCCGGACACGTTTGCTATGGCAGTGCGGATCTGCTCAGCATTCATGGGATGACCTGGATCGGAAATCAGCCGCACCGTCTCAACTGAGGGTGCCACGCGGCTATCTGGTATCGCCGCGACCCCTGCTGATTTTGTTTTGCTGGCGAGCTCTTCAATCAGTTGCTGCTGCCATCTTCCCGATTGGTCCCACGTGAGCCATACGTCTGGCTCAGCCATCTTCTGTTTTTTCCCGATGGTCAGGGTCACGTCGTAGCGGAAGCGGCTTAGTTCATTGTCGTAGGCGCCGCTCTTTGGTTCAATGCTGGCATGACCCACGCGCGGCCAGCGAAGACTGATTTCATGGAACATGGCAGCATCAAGAACAAGCTCTTCTTCCTGCTGCATCGCCTGCAAAGTCATTTGCCTTAGCGTTTGCGAATCGCTGGAGGCCTTCGCTTTCTCCAGCTGTACCGAGGCTGAGAACAGTTCCTGCTGCGTCCGATTGCGAACGTCACCAATGAAAAGATGTCCCTCATCAGCAGTCACGCGGACTGCGTGGGAGAGAACCTGCAGCAAGTAAGTAGAACTGGGAAAGTATTGTGCAACG
>DASUBD010000093.1:0-3234 GCA_035763445.1 Candidatus Angelobacter sp. | reverse complement strand
CCGGGGCAACTTCACTCCTGCCTGGTGAATTTATGGACGCTGATGTAGCTGTCCAATCAGATGGCTCACTGCTGGCTACACGGGTTGAAGTGCGCGATCCCCAGGCACTCAACACCATGATCGGTCTGGTGTTCTCTTCCTCCAGTCTTGTCCCGGTGTTCGTCCAGGAAGGTATTCAGCAACAGGGAGACGACCTCAGCGTTAATCCAATTGATGCTCTTTCTTATGCCTTCAGTGCCAGCACAAGGTTCCAGACCTCCGGCAGGGTTGCTGTGCCCGCAGATCTGCCGTTTACGGCATCTTTTGACGGCAGCAGCCTTGCCCTGGGCCAGAATGTGGCCGTCAATTTCATGCAGCAATCGTTTACCGGCGCCAGCCAAACTCAAGCTGATGCCGTCACGCTGATGCCGCAAACTCTTAACGGTACGGTTTCATCTGTGACAACGAGCGGAGCCTATACCGTATATCAGGTCAGCTTGCAGGCCGCTGATCCGGTGGTTGTCGCGAGCGGAAAGAACACCGTCACCATTTATCTGAACAGCGCCACGCAAATGCTGAATTCCGGGGCAATTGCTTTGGGTAGCATCGTCCGTTTTAACGGACTGCTTTTCAATGACGCGGGCACATTCCGCATGTATGCGGCCAGAGTGAATGACGGTGTGGCTGATTAAGTATCGTGAGGACGCAGGCAGCAGAGGATGTGTTGCAGCCACTGCAGGCGCATTTTTACTATAATCATGCGTCAACCACTTCACTCCCTGGAGTTTTCTTTTGCCTGTCGGCACCGCATTTCACGAGCGCACCCTGGCCCTCTGCACCAGCCTGAATTATCGCGAGTGGTCCGGCTACTACACCGTCTCCAGCTATGAAGTGCACCACGAACACGAGTACAACGCCATTCGCAATGCCTCCGCGCTGATCGATATCACGCCGCTTTACAAGTACATCGTGGAAGGCAAGGACGCCACCCGGCTGGTGAACCGCGTGATCACCCGTGACATCAACAAGGTCAAGCCCGGCCAGGTCATTTACTGCTGCTGGTGCGATGAGCAGGGAAAAGTCATTGACGACGGCACCATCACTCGCCTGGATGAAAACAAATATCGCTGGACGGCCGCGGATCCCAGCCTGCGCTGGTTTCGCCAGAACGGCCTCAACATGGACGTTCAGATTGAAGACATCTCAGAGAAAGTCGCCGCGCTGGCGCTGCAAGGTCCCACGTCAGGCAGGCTGCTCAAGTCCGTTGCCGAAGCCGATATCGCTAATCTCAAATATTTCCGCGTAACCAGCGGCAAAATTGCCGGCGTGCCTGTTGATATTTCCCGCACCGGCTACACGGGCGACCTTGGCTATGAAATCTGGGTACCCTGGAATGATGCTGTCAAAGTGTGGGACACGCTGATGGAAAAGGGCCGTGAGTTTGATATTCATGCTGCCGGCATGCTGGCGCTCGATGTTGCCCGCATTGAAGCCGGACTGCTGCTGATTGAAGTGGACTACATCAGCAGCAAGAAAGCGCTTATCTCATCGCAAAGCTACTCTCCTTACGAACTCGGCTTCGGCCGCATGGTGCACTTGGACAAAGAAAACTTTGTCGGCAAGAGCGCGCTGGCGCAGCAGAACAAGACGGGCGTTCCTCGACAGCTGATTGGGCTCGAGATGGATTGGGTGGAAATCGAAGAGCGCTATGAGAAGTTCGGCCTCACTCCAGCTGCTCCTGCCCAGGCCTCGCGCGTTCATGTTCCGGTGTATGCCGGCAATCGCCAAGTCGGCAAAGCGACCTCGACTACGTGGTCGCCTCTTCTAAAGAAGATGATCGCGCTGGCCAGTATTGACACCGCACATGCGCAGCCGGGCACCAGACTACAGATGGAGATCACGATTGAAGCAGTCCGCCAAAAGGTGACTGCAACTGTTTCTAAACTGCCATTCTTCAGTCCCGAGCGGAAGACGAAAACGCCCGTCTAGGGCGATTCGCACGTCACGACTGCGCAGCTCGCGTATTTAACCCATTCCCAGATCAGCGGCGGATTCAAGAGGTGTTCCGCAAACCCGGCAGATCACGGCAGAGCAGTCGCCGCAGATCAGCGGATCTGTCACCTGGCGCGCGCAGCTGGGACAATAAAGCGCCTCAGCAGATTTCTCGTGAGAGGGCAATGTTTCAGCCATATTGAAGTGACTCTGGATTGAGCGAACTGAAGTTCTCAATGTAGCATAGAAAGCATGGACACCAAAGCAGACGTGCTTCCCTCCCGGGCTGATCGTAAACTGCAACAGGAATTCAATGAATGGGCCGCCGCCGGTCGCGGCGATGCCATGGAAGACCACCACTCCGATATTACAGATCAGACACTCGCCCTGATGAACTTTAAGCCGACGGACCGCGTGCTGGACCTTGGCTGCGGCACAGGCTGGGCGTCGCGTCGCATGGCCCGCGTTGTTCCTCAAGGTGAGGTCGTGGGCATTGATGTGGCGGACGAGATGCTGCGCCGGGCAGAGCAGGCATCTTCAGGCGTTCCCAACGTGCGTTATCTGTGGGGATCAGCGGAAAGCATTCCTGCGCCTGACAATTCGTTCGATAAAGTTCTTTCCGTGGAATCGTTCTACTATTACGCGGACCAGGGTAAGGCTCTGGATGAACTGCGGCGCGTCATTACGCCCGGTGGACGCCTTTTTATACTGATCAATCTTTATCGCGATAATCACTATTCTCTCCTCTGGGTTGATGAGCTGAAAGTATCGGTTCAGGTCCATTCTGAAGCGGAATACCTTGAAATGCTGCGCCGGCATGGCTTTACTGGGGTTGAAGCCCGCCGCATTCCCGATCGCAGCCCCACCCCGGAGAACTACTTTGGCAAATGGTTCAAGAATGCAGATGAGTTGAGAGACTTCAAAAAGATCGGTGCGCTGCTGCTGATTGGGACAAAAGCCAGATGAGCAGGAGACTGTAAGCATCCCCCCAAATGAGAGTGTTCGCCATTTCTGATCTGCACGTGGACTTCAGCGAAAACCGGGTTTGGCTCGCGCAGCTTTCGTCGCTGGATTTCACGCGCGATCTCTTGATTTGCGCTGGTGACGTCTCCCACTCAATGGATGATCTCGGAAGGACGTTTCAAGACCTGCGAAGGAGGTTTGACACCGTCTGTTTTGTTCCGGGTAACCATGATCTCTGGGTAAGAGAAGCTTCAGGTTTCACTTCGCTGCAGAAATTCGAGAAGATTGAGCAGCTTGCCA
>DASUBD010000092.1:0-8650 GCA_035763445.1 Candidatus Angelobacter sp. | reverse complement strand
CCTGCGCGGAAACCTGATCAGCGACTGGGACAATGGTTTGATGGATAAGTTCGCCTTCAACGGCGGCGACGATGCCATGGGTCACTACGACAACACCGTACCCGGTGTTGATCTGCTGTGGAGTTGGGCGCAGCAGTTCGCGCTGGCGGATGATTTCTTCCCTTCCGCCATGGGTGACGCGCCCTCAAACCAGCTCTATCTAATCGCCGCGAGCGACAACAGTTTCAGCTTCAGCATTCAGCCGTTTTACGGCCCGTGCAACACGCTGACCACTACCAAGACGCCATACACGTTTCCGCACGTGGGCGATCAACTGGCCGCCAAAGGGCTGACGTGGTCCTGGTATCACGAAAACTACGGCGTATGCGGACACTACACGCCTGAAGAGAATCCCTTTCAGTTCTTCACCAGCTCGCAGAACACTGCCAACCTGAAAGACCTCACGGCCTTTTCCACCGACCTGGCCGCAGGCAATCTGCCCAATGTCAGTTTTGTGCAGCCGGGAGCGCAGCACAGCACACATCCGGCGACGGGCGTCTCCATTGCCAACGGCCTCGACTGGCTGGACGCGTTTATCCGTCAGGTTCAGTCTTCGCCGGTGTGGCCCACCAGCGCCATCATCGTAATCTGGGACTCTTCCGGCGGATTCTGGGATCACGTTCCGCCTCCGCAGGGCACACTGGACAATCAGGGCTTCGGGCCTCGCGTGCCCATGCTGGTGATCTCGCCATTTGCGAAAAAGGGATTCATCTCCCACGTACAGATGGATGACGTCTCCATCCTGAGGTTCATTCAGGAGAACTTCGGGCTGGCGTCGCTGAACTCGCGCAATCAGTTGAGCAATGATCTGAGCGATATGTTTTAGGGCAATTCGTAACAGCAATTGGCCAGAGTTACGGCGCAGAAAAAAGCACTCCGTATTGCTCCTTTGATGCCCACCGGCTGATTCGTATCAATTTGTCCAGTCCTCGCATTGCTTCGGTAGACCGCACACTATCGATAAGATCGGTGCATTCGTTGTAGAGAACTTCCGCTTGCTGCGGGGTCAGGTAAGAATCCTCATAATAGTCTGAGATTTCCCAGAGTATCGGGAATGCAGCCTTGATACGATCCTTTTCGGCTTCCGTAAGTGGCCGTCCATGGCAGGTTCTGAGATCCTCTCCAATAATCTCCTCCAATATCGCAGTAAGTTCGTAATCATGAGGAGCGACATGCAACGGTATGTCTTCCGGGGTGGGATCATAGACTTTGTCGCGGAGAGGATCCACTATGAAGAAAATAGCGAGTTCTCCGCCATCGTCAAAATCCTGAAAGCTATCCGGAGTTGTTGCAAGTCCATCTTTGGTTAACAGCCACTCGGAAAACGCGTGCGGCTGCGTGTCCCTAAGATCAAGCTTGGTCTCGATCATATTGGCTAAGGCCGTCAAATCGCTCTCAGCATCATCTTCACTCAAAGTCGATGCGATGACCGCGGAGACAGTAGGGGCTCCCGTATGGCGGGGCATCGAAACAAACGTCCTGCCATACACAGGCTGTAGGCAATCACCGGCCATCAGAACCCATTTAGTATGGCCCTGAATTCATGAACAATATGAACGAGCGGATACGCCAATTCAGGATTGGGACGAAAAAGAGTCCAGCAAATCTTTGGGCCAGAGTCTGACCAGGAGATAGTCCAGCTCTCTAATGGAGCAATTTTGGACAGAACAAGCTTTAGCCGTTCCTCACCGCGCATTTCCATTCCTTATATCTGTTATGAGATAAACGCTATCATGGGGCCTGCATCATGTCGCGCGAAATGATCTCAATCCGGTTGGACAAGCAACTTGCTGACGAAGCAGCCCAAATCCTGGACGTCAAACCTCGAGTGGAGGCAGTAGACATGGCACTCCGCGAGATTGTGGCATTGAAGCGGTTCAAGAAACTGATGAAGAAGCACGCTGGGAAGCTGCCGTTCGCCGGATATGGCGGGTAACCTGCCGAAAACAGCTGAATGCTAAAATAGAGGCTAAAGCCCATCCGCATGGACCGCGCACACATCCGCAATTTTGCCATCATCGCCCATATTGACCATGGGAAATCGACGCTATCCGACCGTCTGCTGGAGCTGACCGGAGCGCTTTCCCAGCGCGAGATGCAGGCTCAGGTGCTGGACGCCATGGACCTGGAGCGCGAGCGGGGCATCACCATCAAAGCTCACGCTGTGCGCATGAAGTATGTGGCTCACGATGGCGAAGAGTACCAGCTCAACCTGATTGACACTCCGGGACACGTGGATTTTTCCTATGAAGTCTCACGCTCTCTGGCTTCTTGCGAGGGCGCTCTGCTGGTGGTGGATGCGTCACAGGGGGTGGAAGCACAGACCCTGGCCAACGCTTATCTGGCCATCAACAACGGTCTGGAAATCATTCCGGTCATCAACAAAATTGATTTGCCCAGCGCTGAGATTCCGCGTGTAAAGGAAATGGTTGAGCAGACAGTTGGCCTTGATACCAGCGATGCTCTGTTGGTCAGCGCCAAGACCGGCCTCGGTGTTCCTGACGTGCTGGAAGCAATCGTCAAGCGGCTGCCGCCGCCCAAAGGAAATCCAGATCACCATCTGCAGGCCCTGATATTTGATTCCTGGTTTGATCCGTATCGCGGCGTGATTGTGCTGACCAGAATCTTTGAAGGCACAATGCGCAAGGGCATGAAGATCCGCTTGTGGTCGAACGGCAAGGTGCTCGATGTGGAAACGCTCGGAGTGCTCACGCCCAAGCCGGTTGAAATTGACGAACTGGTGGCGGGCGAAGTGGGCTTCATGATCGCCAACATCAAAAATGTGGCGGATTCGAAAGTCGGCGACACCATCACTGACGACGCACGACCCGCGATTGAAGCTCTATCCGGCTTCCAGGAAATCAAGCCGATGGTTTTCGCGGGACTTTACACCGTCGATGCGCACGAACACACTGCGTTGCGCGAAGCCCTGGAAAAGCTGCGGCTCAACGACTCATCATTTTTCTTCGAGCCGGAAAGTTCCGCCGCGCTTGGCTTTGGTTTCCGCTGTGGCTTTCTGGGCCTGCTGCACATGGAAATCATTCAGGAGCGGCTGGAGCGCGAGTTCGGTCTTGACCTGATCACCACTGCACCCGGCGTACGCTACAGAATTACAAAGACAGACAACGAGCTCATCGAGGTCGATAATCCCTCGCGCTGGCCTTCACAGAGCGAAATTGGAAAAGTGGAAGAGCCGGTCATTCTGGCTACGATCCTCACCAATGAAGAATATGTCGGCGGCATCCTGAAGCTGGTGGAGGAGAAGCGTGGCAAGCAGAAGGCGTTTGAGTACGTAAGCGCCGCGCGTGTAATGCTCACGTATGAACTGCCGCTCAATGAAGTGGTGCTTGATTTCTATGACAAGCTCAAGACCATCTCACGCGGCTATGCGTCGCTGGACTATCACCTCGCGGGCTACTGGGAATCGCCCATGGTCAAATTGGATATCCTCGTGGCCGGCGATCCCGTGGATGCGCTTTCCATCATTGTGCATCGCGATTTTGCTTACGAGCGTGGCCGCGCGCTCGCCGCGAAAATGAAGCAGCTCATCCCCCGGCAGATGTTCGAGGTGGCCATTCAGGCATCCATCGGCGCCAAAATTATTGCCCGTGAGACCGTCCCCGCCATGCGGAAGAACGTGCTGGCCAAGTGTTACGGTGGAGACATTACCCGCAAGCGCAAACTTTTGGAAAAGCAGAAGGAAGGCAAGAAGCGCATGAAGCGCATTGGCAAGGTGGACATCCCCCAGGAGGCCTTCCTAGCCGTGCTTAAGGTCGGCGAAAACGCGTGATGCTGGAGAGGCAGAAAAGTTGTTTACTCCATCTGTGCAAATCCTTTCTTTCCAGTGTTTTCATCTGCCCTGCTCCGGTGCAAAGTTGCCGGACCAACTTTGCTGCACCGTAACCATCTGAAAACAGATGACATAGCATCTGCCGCAAGAGTTGGGCAATGTTCACGCTTGAGCACTTGAAAAGGCTGAAAATCCACTAACCCAATCACGAATTTCACAGTTTTTTCCACAGCTCGCGGCGCGAATCAGGCGTAAACTAACGCTCTTTTCTGAAGTTGACGGTGATGAAAGTTTCCACCTCTACTGCCTGACCGTTCAGTATGTAAGGGCGGTAACGCCATTGTCTCACCGCATCAAGCGCAGCCTGGGCCAGAATGGGAGAACCACTGCTAACGGTCAAACTCTGGATTGTCCCGTCCTTCGCGATGACAGCGTGGAGCTTCACCTCTCCCTGCATATTCGCCAACACTGCCATACGCGGATATATGGGCTCAACCTTGTGGACCAATTGCGCTTCAGAAAGATGCGAGACTGAATACACCTTGTCATGAATTGGCGGCTGGATGATGGGCAGGCAATTAGTGCAAGCTGGCAAATCAGGAATTCCGTTTTTGCCTGAACCAACTCCAACGTTCGGATCGACAATTGAAGTTGTGGTTGACTGTGACGGGCCATAGTGAATCACATCAGAGCTGTTTGACACCGGAACAACGGAAATCGCGGGGCCATGTGGCGCGTTGCTGCGGATGGCATCTCCATGAGGACGTTCCTGGGCCACCCGGACCATCTGCAATGGGGCAACATGCGGGACACGGGCAGAAACAGGAATGATTCCAGTGGACAGCAACGGAATCATGATGACCAGTGCCGCGGCGATGGATTCCAGCACAAACGCAGTCGCCATGGGCCAGCGCTTGCCATTGCGGCGCATGGGCGATGAATCAAGCAGACTTTCACGAAACATAGATTTCCTCCGGCAGTCCGCTGGGGAGCGTCGATCAGAGCCGCACTTTGCGGCGGACTGTTGTGAAGGAAATTGACACCGCGAGTCTGCGGTGTGGTTCCGGTTTTTCAGCACATCCGGTAAAAATAAAAATGGCCGTCCCACAGGACGGCCACGTGAAAATCAGGAACTTTAGGGCTTCTTTGGTGTCGTTGCCGGGCGTGGCGCAGAAGGCACAGTCGATTTGGCCGCGGGCCTGGTGGCAGGTGCAGCCGCCACAGGCGCTTCTGCGTTGTATGCATTTACCAGTTCCTTGGTGATGTTGGTGCTGGCATACAGGACAGGAGTCTGCGGATTGGAAACGTCAAGCACCACAGCAAAGCCGTTGGCCTTGGCATATTTTTCCAGTACGTTGAGCATCTTGGCGCCGATGCGGTTTACAACTTCCTGCTCCGCCTGCTGGAATTCCGCCTGCGCGTCTTCATAATTACGCTGCAGAGTTTTCTGCTTGATCTCAAGCGACTTAACGCGGTTGTTTCTTTCCTCGTCGCTCAGCTTGTCACCCTGCGTCTGCAACTGCTTCTTGAGGTTCTCCACCTCGTCATTCTGCGTCTTGAGCTCGGCCTGTTTGGGGCTGAACTTCTGCTGCAGGGCGTCAAATTCCTTCTTGCCTTCGTTGGTGGCGCCAATGGCCTCCTGAATGTTGACGATGGCGATCTTACCGCTCGTCGCACCGGGAGCATTTGCGGCGGTATTCGCGGGAGCGGCGGCGGCTTGTGCCAGGGCAGCCGAGGTGAATAGTGCGCTCAGCCCTAGGGCGAGCACGGTCATGGACATCTTGAACGAACGGAACATTGTTTGTGTTACTCCTTGGATCTTTTTGAAGACTTACTTCTACTCGAGACCGGACGCACAAGCGCTTCGCAGCCGACCGCGTATGAATGCTGATTTCCGCAGAATGGTCGAATGCTCAAGATTATAGGTTGTGCATCCGGTAGCGTCAAACAAGGGTTTCTCCTTAGAACGTGGTGCTGATGGTAAACCGGAATGTCTTCCGGGGTTCCTGCAAACGGAAATCCGGGGCCAGTGCGGCTATGGACTGCTGGAAGGTGAAATCACCCGCCGCACCCGCGGGGAACATGGAACGCGTAATGGGGCTGGGTGAATGTACCAGCGTGTCAAGCCGCAGCGGATTGTAGGCGTAATAAATCTGGAACGGTTGCTGCACAATGGGCAGCATCACCTGCAATGAGAGGCCGGTGGAAAGGCGCGGCACAAAGTTGGTGCCGGGCACAGGCTTAAGATTGGGGCTGAACGGGAGATTTGACCCTCCGGTACATAGGAAATTGAGGCCGATGCCGGGGCAGCCAAAGACGGTGTTGTTCAACTGCGTAACCGCATCGGGCGCGATTTTGAGTTGTGAATCCAGGCTCACAAAGTCCATGCCAAAATCGGCAAATGGCGCAATCACAACCGGGCCAACCACCTTGATTCTATACTCCACGTTGGCAACCGCCTGCGTATCGCCTCCCGGAAGCGTGATGTTGTTGACCGGGATGGGAACCTGAATGCTGCCGCGCCGCGGATTCGTGGGATCAACAGGAACTGTGCTGCCGTCAGGATTGGTGAGAGTGACGTTCTGCACCGTACTCACAAAGACGTACGGAGACACCGTGCGGACGTCAAACCCGCGCAGATCGGCTTCGCCGCCCATATAGAAGCGCTGGTAGGGCGGAGCTTCAGTTCCACCCCAGCCTCCAATGAAGCTTCCCTGCAGGCGTACTCCCAGCGTGTTCTGGTGATACAGCGGCGTCCAGCGGGTGTATGCCGCCACCGGACGATAGAAACGCACATTGCCGCCGAGGCCGGCAACTTCTGTGGAGAGAAAGAAGCTGGAGCCTTTGTGCGGCCGAATGGGGCTATCAATGGTGCTGAAACCGTATGAGGGTGTAAGCGAGCTGGTAATAATTCCCTTTAAAGCATCGGGACCGGAGATGCTGCGGAAATTGACGGTCTGGAAAAGGTTCCGTGATGCATCACTGAAGGTGTTGATGGTGGTGTCATCCAGTGAGTAAGCCAGGCCCACGGTCTTGAAGGACCGTCCCAGGGCGTAGCGCGCGGAGGTGGTAAAACCCGTGCTTGACTGGTTGTAGTTCAGTAACTGGTTGAGCACGGAAGAGGGCAGGTTCAGGTTCTGGCCAGCCAGGAGGGACGCCTGCTGGGCCTGGTTGAAATCATACTTGCGGTTGTAAACGGTAAAGCCCATGGAGAGGGGCCGGTCAAACATGTAGGGTTGCGTAAACCCGAACAGCAGCACACGTGAAAGGCTGCCGACATTCCCCTGAACGGTCAACGTCGCGCCCAGGCCAAGGAAGTTGTTGGTCTCATAGTTCAGACCGATAAATGAACCTTCCAGGCCGCTGACGCCTCCGGTGAGTCCAATGCTGTTCTTGCTCTTTTCCCTGACCTTGACGGTCAAATCGACTGTGCCGTTCTGATCGTCGCGCTTGATGACGGTGTCGTCTTCCGGTTTTAATGCTTCAAAGTAATTGAGCTGGTTGAGGCGGAGAATGCTCACGTCCCAGGCCTGGCTGTTGAAGATCTGGCCTTCCTGCACCAGCAACTCGCGACGGATCACGCGATCACGCGTGGTTGTATTGCCCTGAAATTCAATGCGCCGGACGTAGTAGGGCTTCCCGGGATCGATATCAATCGTGACGGTAATCAGCTTCTTCTCATCATCGATATCGAAGGATGGAACTTCCGCGAAGTTGACGTACCCGTATGCGCCATAGGCTTTGCGCATGTTCTCGATTCCCTTGCCGAGGAGGTGCGTGTCAAAGGTCTCGCCATCCTTGATGGGGAAGATCGTGCGCAGCTTCGCTTCCGGCAGGAAACCGCTGGCGTTCCGGAACGTAATGGCCTTCAGCTTGTATTTGTTTCCCTCTTCCAAAGGAATATTGATGTCCATGACCTTGGCGGGACGCTTCTGGATAAGAGGGATGTGGAACCCGCCGTTGATGGTGCGCAGGTTGGTCTTGGGATCTTCCACCACGGCCTTGAAATAGCCCTCGTGCTGCAGCGCATCGCGCACGCGCTCGGCGTCTTCTTCAAGCTTTGAAGCATCAAAGGTTCGCGAGAAAAGGTTCTCAAGGAAAATCGAACTGGGGATTCCCACCGGCTTCAGGTTCTTCATGGCCGCTCGCAGCTTGCGGCTGGAAACATGCTTGTTGCCCTGAAATGTGATGTTGCCCACCTTGATCTTGGGGCCTTCCTTTACATTGAAGATCACAGACACGGCGGCAGGCGGTATCTGCTGCACCTGGACAGAAATGGTGGCAAACTGGCGTCCATGCTCGGCCAGCAGGTCCTGCAGGACCACCTTTGCCTTGATGACCTTGGTGGGATCGTAAGGGCTGTCAACCGTGAGGCCCACTTTGACCTTCTTGTAGCGGTCCAGGACGTCACTCTGCGAGACTGAATTCAGTCCGTGATAATCAATGGTGCGGATGGTGGGTTTTTCCCGCACGTAAAAATTGATGATCCAGCCTTTCGGACCCTGCTCCCGCTCGATGCGGACGTCATCAAAATAGCCGGTATTCCAGACCGATTGCAGGTCGCGCTCCAGGGCCGCCGGATCGTAAATGTCGCCTTCCCGGGTGTAAATACGTGACGTAACGCTTTCCCTGGGAATTCTGCGATTACCGATGACGTCAATGTGTTCGATTACCTGCGGTGTTTGAGTCTGCTGCTGGGCAATTGCCCCTGCCGGTACGAGCCAGAGAACAAAAAATGCAAAGACCAGCGCCACTGATGGAAACACTTGGGCGCAATTCTGACTGGCTCTCTTAAAGAACACCAAGATATGACTACCCTCA
>DASUBD010000091.1:0-2205 GCA_035763445.1 Candidatus Angelobacter sp. | reverse complement strand
TGGATGTCCTCTGCCAGGAACTGCCTCACTCCCGCTGCCAGTTCGGCCACCCCCTCGGGACCGTAAAGCTCCAGCGGTTTGCTGCGGCCCATGATCCATGTGGTAGTGAAGAGGTCGGGGAGATCGGCGGTATGGTCTGAATGCAGATGCGTCAGGAACACAGCATCAACACGCGATGGTCGCCTCTTCAGCGCCGCTAACCGCATGGTTACTCCGCGCCCCGTATCCACGATAAAAAGCTTTTCGCCCACCAGGACCGCATTCGATGGCCCTGCCCGGTCCGGGTCGGGAGCTGGAAATCCGGTTCCAAGTAACACGCCTTCCATCACAACCGGCGTTGTTGAATGCACTTCTGGCTGACATATTGAAGTTGCGTTTACAAACATGAGCACGCAGATTATCGCAGTGTGGAGTCGCATAAAGTTCCAAAGCTGAATTCTGAAATCAGGGCCGTTAGGTGGGCCCGACGTGAATACTACGTCTGAATCACGCGTATGTGGGAGGCAAAAAATTTCCCTGTCGCCGACGCGCCGAGTTGATTTAACAAAGAATAAAGGCGCGGCAGAGGTAGCACAGAAGCTGTTGACCGTGCACGATAAATGTTCCGCGAACGGGTTATCTCTCCTGTTACTCTATTTCCACATTTCAGGAGTGACTCGAAATGAAGCAAACACGCCTTTTTTCGCCGATCGCAGCAATCGTCTTGAGCGCAGCTGGCTTTGTTCTTGGACAAGGCACCATGCTTGCCGTCGCGCAACAAGCGCAGCAGGCTCCGCTAACCATCAATGCAGCCATGGATCGCGAGATCAGCACTGTGGAGAAGGAAGTTGTGGAAGCTGCCGAAGCGATGCCCGAGGGCAAATTCAATTTTTCTCCCGAGGGAATCAATGTTCAGGGCAGCGACTATAAGGGTGTGCGCACATTTGCCTTGCAGGTCAGGCATATCGCCGCGTCCAATTACATTCTGTGGTCGCCGCTTACCGGCGATAAGTTCCCGCAGGACTACCTGGGAGGCAATGGTCCGGAGAGCCTGAAGAGCAAGGCAGAGATCATCAAGTTCCTGAAGGACTCATTTGCGCTGGGGCACAAGGCAGCGGCTACCTTGACCGCGGAGAACATGTTGCAGAGCCCGGCGAACAGCAAATCCACCCGGCTGCACCTGGTCGCGTTCGGTGTGGCCCACGCTTTCAATCACTACGGCCAGATGGTGGAGTATCTGCGGATGAACGGAATTGTGCCGCCGGCCACGGCCAACCGAAAACCGTAAAGGCATTCCCGGTTCCTTAAAACGACAGAGACTTAACGGTCTGCTCGAACTCGGGAACTTTACCAATCGGCGATCCATCAATCGCATCTCATGGAAGCGTCGCAACAGAAGAATGTTTCCGGAAGTTGCCACGCCCTGTCACTCACGAAGACGTACTCTGGCACACGCGCCGCCAGCAGGTGGAGCACATGGTTGTGTTTCGTGAGGCTCCGGTAGAATGGGATGCGTGAGTCCGCACAGACACCGGATCACCGAATACCTGCGGCCCAAAACGCTGGCGATGTTGCTGCTCGGGTTTTCCTCAGGTCTTCCCTTTCTCCTGGTGGGCAATACATTCGGGTTCTGGCTGCGCGATGAACACACCTCCCTCACTGCCATCGGCTTTCTTTCCTGGGTGGGCATTGCCTATTCGCTGAAGTTTCTGTGGGCGCCCGTAATGGACCGCGTGGATCTGCCGTTATTCAGGCGGCTTGGACACCGGCGCGGATGGTTGATGTTCTCGCTGATTGTCGTCGGGCTGGCGCTGTGCGCGATGGGCGGAACTGGCACGCAAGCGGGGCTCGGCCGGTTGGGAGCTCTTGCCCTTGTCGTCGCGTTTGCCTCATCGACACAAGACATCGTGGTCGACGCCTGGCGAATTGAATCCGCAGACGATGGAGATGAACAAGGCCTTCTTGCGTCTGCTTATCAGTTCAGCTATCGCCTGGCGATCCTTGCTACAGACTCCCTCATCCTCATCCTGGCAGCGAACGTGGGCTGGCGCATGTCTTACGGTATTTACGGCGCTGGTATGGGAGTTGGAATCATTGCGACCTGGTTTGCCAGGGAACCGCAGCGCGCGGATGCGGTGATGGATGCAAAACAGCGTGATGCTCCGATTTGGACATGGCGCGGCTTCTTTGACGCGGTGGTGGGACCGTTCATCGCTTTTTTTCGCG